>JACQTR010000100.1 GCA_016210705.1 Chloroflexota bacterium
GAAAAAAAACAAAATAGTTGTAATGACAGTCAATCGGCCTGAAGCTCTTAACTCCCTCGACCCAGAGACAATGCAGGAGTTGAGCGAAGCTTTTATCGATTTTCGGGACGACCCCAGTTTATGGGTTGCCATAATCACCGGGGCCGGGGATAGAGCCTTTTCGGCGGGTGCCGACCTCAGGAAGACCATTCCCCTTTATGGCGACACAACGCGGGATCCCCTCTGGGAACCACCCCCCACCATTATGCGAGGGCTAGAAGTCTGGAAACCCTTCATCGCAGCCATTAACGGCATGGCATTAGGAGGCGGCTGTGAACTGGCCCTGGCCTGCGACCTCAGGATTGCCTCCGAGAACGCCACCTTCGGCCAGACCGAGGTACGTTGGGGTCTTGCCCCGGGATGGGGGGCAACTCAGCGTTTAGCCCGGGCAGTGCCCTTGGCCGTAGCCGCTGAATTGATCCTAACGGCCAAAACTATGGATGCTCAGGAGGCCTACCGAGTAGGTCTAGTAAATAAGGTTGTTCCACAATCGCAGCTACTGCCTACCGCTATGGAATGGGCAGAGAACATATGCCAGTTGGGTCCCCTTGGGGTGAGGGCAGCCAAAGAAGCCATGCTTAAAGGGCTGGGCATGCCCCTGAACGATGGCCTTATTCTGGAACAATCCCTCTTCAATACGTTGCGCCGTACGGAGGATTTCGCCGAGGGACCCAGGGCCTTCGCTGAAAAAAGGCCAGCAAAATTCCAGGGCAGATAGAGCATATACCGAACTAAATTAAGGATGGGAAAAGGATGGAGATCAAAAAAGTCGGGGTTATAGGTTGCGGGTTAATGGGCTCGGGGATCACCCAAGTGGTAGCCGGTTCCGGCTATCAAACTATGGTAAGGGAGATCAACCAGGAGTTCCTTAACAAAGGAATGTCAAGCATTCAGGCCGCCCTTACCAGGCAAGTAGAACGAGGGAGGCTCACCGCAGAAAATAAAGATGCAACCTTGAGTAGGGTAGCAGGTACCATTGAACTAAGTGACTTGAGGGACTGCGACATTATTATCGAGGCCGTTATCGAAGATATGGCCGAAAAAAAGAAGCTATTTTCGGCCCTAGATGGGCTCTGCCCTGACCACACTATTTTGGCCAGCAACACCTCAAGCCTCTCCATTATCGAAATGGCTACCGCCACCCGCAGACTGGACCGGGTTATAGGCACACATTTCTTTAATCCGCCGCCTGTAATGAAGCTCTTAGAGTTAGTGAGAAGCATAGCCACCAGCGATGAGACGGTGGCAGCCTGCCGAAGCTTCGGCGAATCCTTAGGCAAGACCGTGATCGTCGCCAAGGACACGCCTGGGTTCATCGTAAATCGCCTCCTGGTTCCTTACCTATTAGATGCCGTTCGGTTGCTGGAGGCAGGGGTCGCTTCCCGAGAGGATATCGACAACGGCATGGCTATGGGTTGTAACCACCCTATGGGGCCCCTGGGGCTTTTAGACCTTGTTGGGCTGGATACTCTTTATTTTGTAGCCAATGCGATGTATGATGAATTTAAAGATCCCAAGTATGCCCCACCCCCCCTGCTAAAGAAGATGGTGCTGGCGGGTCGCTTGGGGCAAAAATCAGGCCAAGGGTTTTACGAATATAAGAAATAATTGGGGAGTCGCCGCTCCAAAAACCGGAACTAGATAAAAGTTGAAGGAGAACAGGAATGAGCCAGAGAACAAGAAGATTGGGCCGAGGGGTAGCTGTAGTTGGAGCGGGGATGTCCAAATTCGGGGCTTTCAAAGACAAATCTAGCCGCGATCTCTTTGTGGAGGCCTTCACCGAGATGAAAAAGTCGGTGGATAAGGGCCTGGATGCTGGAGATATCGACGCCCTTTATTTGGGTAATTTCTCTAGCGACCTCTTCGAAGGACAAGGACATACTGCTCCAATAATGACCGATTGGGTTGGCCTGATTCCCAAGCCAGCTACTCGAGTCGAAAACGCCTGCGCCAGTGGAGGTGCAGCCTTGAGAGAAGGCATCATAGCCGTGGCCTCGGGAATATACGATGTGGTGCTGGTGGGTGGTGTAGAAAAAATGACAAACCTCCCCACAGAAAGGGTCACCGATACTCTAGCGGCAGCTGGAGACGCCATCTATGAAACCCCCGCGGGCTTTACCTTCCCTGGACTGTACGCCGCTATGGCCACCGCCTACATGGCGAAGCACGGAGCCAAGGTTGAGCACTTCATGAAAGTGGGGATAAAGAACCACAACAACGGGGCTCTCAACCCTAAGGCCCAATTTGGCTCTATAAAAGATGTAATGGAGGGTCGAATAGCTAGAGCCAAGGAGAGAGGACAACCAGTGCCCTCCTGGGACAACGAGCTGGAGTTCCTCCACGACCCTGTGACTAATCCGGTGGTTGCCTGGCCCATGCGGCTATTTGATTGCTCTCCCATTAGCGATGGGGCTGCCTGCATTCTTCTGGTGGCTGAAAACGTAGCCAGGGAGTTTAGTGATTTACCCATTTATATAATTGGTTCTGGTCAGGCAAGCGACCATGCCCTCCACCAACGAGCCGAACTAACCTCCATACCCGCAGCCAAGATAGCTGCCAAAGCGGCCTATGAGATGGCTGGAGTAAAACCCCAGGATATAAAGATAGCCGAGGTCCATGATTGCTTTACCGTCGCGGAGATAATAGCCAGCGAAGACATTGGCTTTTTTGAGCCAGGGAGCGGAATCAAAGCAGTGGACGAGGGGAAGACCGCTCGTGATGGAACCAAGCCAATCAACACTTCTGGAGGCCTAAAGTCTAAGGGACATCCCATTGGAGCCTCGGGTATCGGCCAGGCGGTGGAGGTATGGACTCAGATGCAAGGAAAGGCAGGCCCTCGTCAGGTGTCGAGGAATGTAGACCTGGCCTTAACCCACAACGTGGGTGCCACTGGCGGTAGCTGCTTTGTTCACATTTACGAAAGGAGATAAACATCGTGAGCCTAGAATTTACTGGCGCTTCTTTTAACAAATTTCTTGAAGAGAAAAAACTGATGGGTTCCCGATGTCAGAAATGTCAGGCCGTGTATCTCCCCCCCCGACCTCTTTGTCCCCAATGCCAAAACCCAACCATGGAATGGATAGAGATGAAGGGTGATGGTAAGCTGGTGGCTTTTACCACCGTCCACGTAAGTCCTACATTTATGGTGGAACAAGGCTGGGGCCGGGATAATCCTTACTGCAC
>JACQTR010000103.1 GCA_016210705.1 Chloroflexota bacterium
CATGGGATTCACCCCGTGCTCTTTATATAGCCTCATAGTCTCTTGAGATATCTTTTGGCGGTCGCCCTTATAGCGCCGCTGCAATTCTTGAAGTTTGGGTTGAATGGAGGTCATCGCCTTGGAGGCATGTAACTGTCTCATGGTAAGGGGAAGTATGAGAAGGCGAATAATAACAGTGAATACAATTATGGTGATACCAAAGTTACTAAAGAGACCTTTATAAATGAGTATTAGCCCATTGAGCATGGGCTTAAAAATCAAAAGATCCCAAGCAGCACTTAACAGTTCCATACGCTAACCTATTCTGAAAAACGCCATCGTACCTGCCCAACGACGCTATCCAAAGCATAGAGAGAATCGTCCTTAGCCCTCACATAGACCAGGCCATCGGCCGCCGAGAGAGGGGCCAAAACCTGAGTCCCTGTCGCAAAGGACCAGAGCTCCTTGCCCATCCCTAGGTCCAGCCCCAAAACCTTGCCATTCTCTTCCACTACCACCAGGGCACTCCCCACCACCAAGGGGGTAGCTCGGATCGGCCCCCCAATGACCAAGCTCCACCGCACCTCGCCAGTAGCTGCGTCCAAAGCATAGACTTGGGAGTCTAAGGAGGCAACATAAATCACCCCATCCCCGGTGGACGGGGCCGCCCAAAAGCCTTTCTCATCTTTAAAAGTCCAAAGAAGACGCCCGCTAGCTACATCCAAGCCATACAAACGGCCACTGAAATCTCCCACATAAAGCCTCTCCCCCTGAACCAGAGGAGAGGCCGTCAGGGCCCCTTGGGCAGTAAACTCCCACTTCTTAGCTCCTGAGGTTCCGTCCAGGGCATAAAGCTTATGGTTTATAGAGCTCGCATAGATGGTTCCTTGACTCCACAGTGGGCTAGACCAGATCTTTCCTCCCGCCGAGAACTCCCATTGTTTACCACCATTTTGAGCATCCAGGGCATAGACCTTGCCATCAGAGGAGCCAAAATAAACCTTGCCCTCGGCCACTTCCGGGCTACCTATTATGGGCCCTCCCGTCTTGAAAGACCACCGCAGCTCCCCAGTGTTAGCATCTAAGGCATACAGATGGAAGTCGTTAGCCCCGACGTAAACCGTTCCCTCGGCCACCACCGGCGTACCATAAATACCTTTCACATCTTTCTTGGAATTCGTGGGAAACTCCCATTTCTTGGCGCCGCCTCCCGAGAGGTCGACAGCGAGGATCTTACCTTTTCCGGAGCCCACATATAAGGTACCCCCTGACACCACTGGCCCCGACCATCCCGTTGCCGAGGAAGAGGGAGTACAACCCGCCCCCAGAAAAATCCCCAAGGCTAATATCAATAAAAAGGCTAGCCCCAATCCTTTAATCCGCCCTGTAGTCACGGCACCAGATCCACCCCGCCTCGAGCCCAAGGATTGCAGCGAGCCAGCCGTCTTAAGGTTAACCATCCTCCCTTAATCAGCCCATATCTCTGAATTGCTTCGTAGCCATATTGAGAGCAGGAAGGTATATAGCGACAAGAAGGTGAGGAAACCCGGGAAAGGGTAACCTGATAGAGACGAATCAGGGCCAAAGCCATGATTTTCAAGGTTCTCCCTCCCCAGGCGCGGAAAGACGAAAAAGCCTGGCCCTGGTCACTAGCTCGCACATTGCACCCTTGAGGCGATGATAATTAGCGCCAGCGGCTGGACCGCGGGCTATGAACACCATGTCCCAACCCCCTTTAGGAGTTAACTGCCGAATCCCCTCTCGCATCCGTCGCTTTATTCGATTTCGCATCACGGCTTTGCCCAGGCGCTTGCTCACCACGATACCATAGCGAGGAGTTCCCATAGCGTTGGGAAAAGCGCGCAAAACAACCCAATAGTTGGCCCAAGATCTACCTTTACCGTAAACAGTAGTAAAATCGGCCCTTTTGGTCAGCCTCCCCATCCTCACCACAGCTCGTCTACTCCAAAACTACACAGTGAGGCGATGACGTCCCTTTAAGACTCGTGCCTTGAGCACCGCCCTACCTCCGGGGGTAGCTCGGCGCGCCCTAAAGCCATGCTTGCGAAGGCGGGGAATCTTCTTTGGTTGATAGGTACGTTTAGGCATATATGACGATCCTTTGAACTATTATACTTAACCCCACTAGAGGTGTCAATTTAGTCGGTCTTGCACAAATAATCAAGATTGCCACGGGCTTCG
>JACQTR010000098.1 GCA_016210705.1 Chloroflexota bacterium
CAGTCATTGCAGCTATTGGGGATGACTGAGTCGGGGATAAGGCCGGCCAGATGCAGTTGGACCTCGTTGCCAATGCCGTAAGGGCTGTGAGCAATAGTGCTTACCACCTGTCCCAATGGCATCAGGTCCTTTGCATAGCCTGAGAAGTCCATCCCCAGGCAGGCCTGATTGTTCGGTTCAGCAGCAAACACCGCACCATTCGACATACCTATAAACAGTGCGCCCGCAACCAACATAGAGACCAGCATCTTTTTCACAGTCTTGCCCTCCTTCTCATTAATATTAAAGTTTTCCACTCATTGCTTACCGCGTCCCTGCCAGTTCGGGCATGAAACCAAGCTGGCGCATGAAGCCGGCCATGTCCCGATAGACGGTCCACCTCTCAATTTTGCCGCCCCGAAACTTCCTTATAGTGGCCACGCGGCCCCGGATTTGCTTTCCAGTGGCCGCCAGACCGTGGAAGCTGCCGCGGTGGGTGCCGACGAATGCAGCCTGGACTACCACCGTATCGCCGTGGACCATTACACGCTCGGGAGTCCATTTGATGTCAGGAAAGGCAGCGAACAGCTCCTCAAAATACTTGCCGATTGCCTCCCGACCATAGAGGGGCTCAGGCTGAGTGATGTCCTCAAAGACACCGTCTTCGGTAAAATAGGTGGCGAATGTCGCAGCATCGTGGTTATTTAGGGCCTCCAGGCTCTCCCGGGTCAGTCGCTCGTACTGCCCCTCGCCAGCATGCGGCTCTAACACGTAGAATTCTCGAGACCCTGATTCCACCAAAGGCTCCATCTCGGCAAACCAATCTCGAAATTCGGGAAGGTCGTAGATCTTTTGGACTGCCTTTTCCCAAGCGCTAAAGCTCTCATGCTCCTTCTCCCAAATAATGGTATACATGGGGCCGCTGGCATCGGCTAGAATGCGCCCGCCGGGATAGCCTGCTTTGGCTCCCAGTTCTTCACCCCTCTGCAGCACGTCTACCAGGTCATGGCCACGGCCGTATTTAGTTTTGAAAACCATCCTTTCGATTATCATGTTTTTCCCCTTTCGTAAGCTAATGGGGCTGGGGTGGGTTACGTAGTCCCCACCCCAGCCGATGCTGATTATGCTGCTTTGGCCCTCATGGCCTTACGGGCATTATCAACAGCCTGCCTTACTTCTCGTTTAAATAGATCGAAATCGTACTGGCTGCCGTTGAGGAGGGTACTCCAGCCCGCCGTTTCTTTAGCCAGAAGATTGGCCTCCATTATCTCCTCGTCAGTGGCGCCAAAAAGCTTGGCCATCTCCGTGTGGAATAGAATGCAGTAACGGCAATGGTTGTAAGCGGCCACCGACAGCCCAATGAGCTGCTTGTACTTCAAAGGAATCTTGGTCTCTTCTAACTGGAAACGCTTCATCAACGTCCAGTTTTCCTCCAATACGTCATCAGGCAAGCACTCAATGAACCCAGGCACAAAACCCATAGCTTCTTTGATTTCCTGTAAGACCTCGTTCCTGGCCATGGCAAACCTCCTTGTATATAAGATTCATTTTTGCCTTATAAAAGAGGAGGGCTCCCGACTGGTGTCAAACCTTGTCGTAAGCCCTCCGAAACCACCGAAGGACACCCTTCCTTTTCCCACACCCGCGATATTATATCTACCATTACTACTATTCCGCCCTCCTAGGTAGCCCTAGGAGGGCTTATCAATTACTCGATCGTCTTGACGTCCCAGATGCCGTCGCAAGTGAGTCCTTCTTTAGCATGAACGTCCAGAACGGCCTGCTTGCTGGGAGCCTCGCTCAAACAGAACACTCTATTCTCGCCGGCGTTGTAGTAAAGCCTCAGGAGCTTTACACCCAGCGCCTTGCCCAACTCATTAGTTGGTCCTATTGACCCCCTAAGCTGGTCCTCAGTCATTCCCTCTACCCTCTCATGTAGATCAATGAAGGTCATCTTTTTGCTCCTTTCTGCAAAATTTTCGTCTCCATTTTTGAAAATACGTTGCCCTACTCGATAGTGCTGACGTCCCAGATATCGTCGCAACGCAGTCCTAGCTTGGCATGGACATCCTCAATGGCCTTCTTGTTAGGCGCTTCACCTGTGCAGAGGATCCTGTTCTCGCCAGGACTATAGTAAAGTCTAAGGAACTTCACCCCCAAGTCCTTGCCAAAATCATTAAGCCTGGCCAAATTTCGTCTTAGCTGCGCCTCGGTAATCCTCGTTTGCCTCTCATGAACACCAATAAAACTCATCTTTTTACCCCTTTCTTGTCTTCAACCGTCTTTCAAGAGCCCCATCCCTTTACTTTTAGGTCATTATACTACTAATGCAAAGCAGTTGCAATATAGAACATGCGAGCCATGAAGAACGCCCAGGCCCTTATCATTACTCTCAGGAGCATCCTTGCTAAATCTCATCATTGTTTGGTAGCCTCTGATCACGACTATACACAACTGAGCCAGCTTGATAAAATAACTTTAGAGATTTCTTATTTAGCTTAGAGAGGACAGGATGTCTTTGAAGTCAGGATTTGTCTTCTTGGCCTTAGCGTTAGTAGCTGGGTCTACCCTGACCAGTTGTAAAAACACCTTGTTTGGTTCTGAGACACCAAAGTCTCTTTCGCCAACAGCGAGCGCTGAGGCGACTGAAATTGTCCCTCTTATGCCATCCTTCAGTCGCCGAGGTTGGAAAACAGATTTCACCAAATATAGCGTTCCCCTTAATGAGATAAGTTCCGGTGGGCCGGAAAGGGATGGTATTCCTCCCATCGACCAGCCTAAATTGTTGGCGGTGGCCGATGCAAAAGACTGGCTGAAGGATAATGAGCCGGTGATCAGCTTCGAATTGGGCGGAGAGGCCCGAGCCTACCCCCTTCAGATACTCATTTGGCACGAGATCGTCAACGATGTAGTGGGCGGGACGCCTGTTCTTATCACCTTCTGCCCCTTATGCAACACGGCTATAGCCTTTGAACGCACCTTGGGGGGAAAGGTGTATGACTTTGGCACCACGGGAAACCTGCGCCACAGCGATTTGGTGATGTGGGATCGGCAAACGGAGTCCTGGTGGCAGCAGATCACGGGTGAAGCCATCGTCGGCGAGCTAACGGGGAGCCGATTAATCTTTCTGACCGCTGCCATCACCTCTTGGAAGGAATTCAAGACGACCTTTCCCCAGGGTTTGGTTTTGAGCCGAGATACAGGCCACACCCGCCCCTACGGGATAAACCCTTACGTGGGCTACGATAGCGTATTTCAGTCCCCTTTCCTTTTCCGTGGGCCCAGCGACCCCCGTTTGCCCCCCATGGAAAGGGTGGCCACCGTCTCCATAGATGGCACTGATGTAGCCTATCCTTTTAGCCTTTTGACCAAGAAAACTGTCATAAACGATAGGGTAGGGGAGACCCCTTTGGTGGTTTTCTATGTCCGAGGCACAGCCTCCGCCTTGGACACCGAGGAGATAGCTCGCTCGCAGGATATAGGCGCCACCGGGGTGTTCAGTCCTATTGCAGATGGGAGGAAGCTCACCTTCCGCGCCGAGGAGGGACGAATAATCGACAAAGAAACTGGCAGTGAGTGGTCCGTACTGGGTCGGGCGGTAAAGGGTCCTCTCATGGGGAAAAAATTGGAGCCCATACTCCACGGCAACCACTTCTGGTTCGCCTGGGCCATCTTCAAGCCTAACACTATTGTGTACCGCGATTAAAATTAAACCCCTTATGCGGCTGTCCTTTTCCAAAAAACCTAACCATGATAAAATTAGGCAGCCAAGAGAAGTGGGCTTTATTCCCTGTCCCGCACTCAAAGCAATGCTTTAGATTATGTTTCTCAGCGACCATCCCAGGAGGTGAACTTGAAATTAAAAATCAGTGTCTTCGCCATATACCGAGAGATGGTGGGGAAAAATGAAATTGAGCTGGAGCTAGACAAAGGGGCTGCCGTGGCCGACCTAGTGCGAGAGCTAGAAAATGTTTATCCTCGCTTGTCTGGTCACATGGATAGCCTGATGGTAGCGGTCAACGCCGTATATGTGGAACCTCATTATGAACTAAAGGACGGGGATGAAGTGGCCCTTATCCCTCCAATAAGCGGTGGACACCATGGTTGAGATTACCGAGGATCCCATCGTCGCCGAGTCCCTCGTTCGTCAGGTCAAGGCCCATCGCCACGGGGCGATAGTAACCTTTACCGGGGTAGTGCGAGAGGAATCGGAGGGTAGGAGGGTCCTGCACCTGGAATATGAGGCTTACAAAGAGATGGCGACGCAGAAATTAGAGGAGATCGTGGCTGAGGCCCAATCACGATGGCTGGGGATAGACATGGCCTTGGCCCATCGGGTCGGTCGGCTTTCGGTCGGGGAAACCAGTCTTATCATCGCCGTGGCTGCCCCCCATCGCGCCGAGGCCTTCGCCGCCTGCCAGTACGCTGTGGATCGCTTGAAGGAGGTGGTTCCCATCTGGAAAAAGGAGGTCTGGGAAGGGGGGGAAGGCTGGATCGGATACCATCCTTAATTCTGATGACAAAAGAGGGATCCCTTAACACGCCTTTGCTCATGTTGGTGGATGGACACGCTCTGATTCATCGCGCTTATCATGCTTTGCCACCTCTGACAGTGACCAAGACTGGAGAGCCGGTGAGCGCCGTCTACGGCTTTGCCAGCATGCTCCTCAAGGCCTTGGTGGACCTAAAGCCCACCCACGTTGCTATTGCTTTCGACCGGGCAGCGCCCACCTTCCGCCACCTCCAGTTCGAGGCCTACAAGGCGCAACGGCAGCGGGCTCCGGGGGAGTTGACCAGTCAATTCGATCGCGTTCGCCAACTGGTGGAGGCCTTAGGCATCCCTGTTTACGAAGTGGACGGCTACGAGGCCGACGATGCGCTAGGCACCCTCTGCCGTCAAGCCAATGAGGAGGGTATCGACTGTATCATTGTCACCGGCGACACTGATGCCCTGCAACTGGTTTCTCCCCACACTCGTGTCCTAGCCCCCAGGCGAAGTTTAGGCGACACCGTACTTTACGATGAGACAGCGGTGCGCCAAAGGTATGGCCTGGAGCCTCCCCAAATTGCCGACCTCAAAGGCCTGGAAGGCGATGTATCAGATAATATCCCTGGGGTTGCTGGGATAGGCCAAAAAACGGCCACCCGGTTGGTTCAGCAGTTCGGCAATGTGGAGGGCATTTATCAGCACATCGATGAGATAACACCGCCCAAATTACAAGAGCTCCTACGCCATCATGAATTCATAGCCCGTCAAAGTAAAGACCTAGCCACTATTCACACCGATGTCCCTATAACCTTGGATCTAATGGCTTGCCAAAACAAAGGTTACCAACGCCATCGCGCGGTGGAGCTTTTCCGAGAGCTGGAGTTCACCAGCCTTCTCAGCAAATTGCCAGAGCAGCTTGTGCTCTCTTTTGAACCACGGCCTCGACTGAGCATTACAACCCCCAATGGCGTATATCATTTAGTAAACACATCGGAGGGTTTGGCAGAATTAATCCAACAATTACTTAAAAGAACCTTTGTCCTCGATTTGGAAACCAACCAGCTACTGGCCCGAGGAGCAAAATTGGTGGGCATCGCCTTCTGTTCCCAGCCCGGCGAGGCCTACTACATCCCCGTGGGCCATACTACTTTAGATAGCGATCAACTCCCTCTGCCTCAAGTTCTAGCGCAGATAAAACCTTTACTAGAAGACCCCCGGGTCCCCAAAGTCGCCCACAACGGCAAGTACGACATGACGGTGCTAGCCGAGTACGGGATTGAAGTAGCCAACGTAGCCTTCGATACCATGATAGCTGCCTACTTGCTAGGGGAGAAAGCTCTGGGGCTTAAGGCCCTGGCCTTTGGCAAGTTAGGTATAGAGATGACCCCCATCACTAACCTCATCGGTACTGGCTCCAAGCAGATCACCATGGCCCAAGTAAGCCCGACTGTGGTGGCCGACTACGCCGGTGCCGACGCCGATATGACCATGAGGCTTTATCACCACCTGCAGGCCGAACTAAAGGAACAAAGGCTAGAAAAATTGTTCGCTGAGGTGGAGATGCCCCTCCTTCCTGTCCTCTTTCACATGGAGCAGAACGGGGTAGCTTTAGATATACCTTTCCTGAGAAGCATGTCTCAGGAGCTGGGCAAAAAGATAGAATATTTAGAGGGCCAGATCTATGATGCCGTGGGGCACGTTTTTAACATCAATTCGTCCCAGCAACTAGGCCATGTCCTTTTTGAGGAACTGCGGATGCCCCGTGCCCGACGCACCAAAAGCGGCTACTCCACAGATGCCGCTGTCTTAGAGGGTCTTCAAGATGCTCATCCCGTAGTGAAGTTGCTCTTGGACTACCGGCAACTTATGAAACTGAAATCCACCTACATCGACGCCCTCCCTGCCCTGGCGAACCCCGAGACGGGTCGAGTACACACCACCTTCAATCAGACGGGCACCGTCACCGGCCGCCTCTCCAGCAGTGACCCTAACCTCCAAAATATACCCGTCCGCACTGAACTGGGACTACAGGTGCGACAATCTTTTATAGCCCCTGATTCCCATCTCCTCCTAGCCGCTGATTACTCTCAAATCGACCTGCGGGTACTGGCTCATCTGTCTCAGGACCCCACTCTGCTGGCCGCTTTCGCCCACGATGAGGATATCCATCGTGCCACCGCCGCCCAGGTCTTCGGAGTGGCTATGGAAGGGGTAGCACCGGAGATGCGGCGCGTGGCCAAGACGGTTAACTTCGGGGTAATCTATGGCATTAGCGATTACGGCCTGGCCCAGGGCGCTGATCTCTCTCGCGAAGAGGCAGGGAAATTTATAAGTGCCTATTTCCAGAAGTACGGAAAGGTCAAGGAGTACTTGGAGGCCACCAAGGCCCAAGCGCGCCAGCAAGGATACGTCGAGACCATCCTGGGTCGGCGACGCTACATTCCCGAGATAAACTCCGCCAATGCCCAAGCTCGGATGGCAGCGGAGAGGATGGCGATAAACATGCCCGTTCAGGGAACCTCCGCCGACATCATAAAAGTAGCTATGATCCGTATCCAGAGCCAGATAGACGAAAAAGGGTTACGGAGCAAGATGATTTTGCAGGTTCACGATGAGCTGATCTTTAAGGTACCTCTTGAAGAAATAGACGTCCTCAGACAATTAGTGGAGGAGATCATGCCCCAAGCCCTCGCTCTCTCCGTCCCTCTTAAGGTAGAGATCAAGATGGGCAAGCGCTGGGGCGAGATAGAGTAATGCCCGAACTTCCCGAGGTGGAAACCATCAAAAATGACCTATATCCCTTTATGGTAGGACAGATTTTTTCTAATGTCCTCCTTATCTGGCCCAAGTTGGTGCGAGCCCCAACGCCAAAAGAATTCCCTAAAGGTCTCCTCGGACAAAAGATCGTGGATCTAGTCCGTAGGGGAAAATATATAATCTTTCGTTTGTCCAGCGGAGATGTACTTATCATACACCTCAAAATGACGGGCTCTCTTCTTCTAAGACCATCCACTACAC
>JACQTR010000104.1 GCA_016210705.1 Chloroflexota bacterium
GATAGTATTGGCTAATCCATTGACACCAGCGGTGTAAGGTCAACATACCTTCGTGCCGATGTTCCTCGCCTTGCCTATGCGGATCACCCACAAAAATGAGATGGGTAGGAAAGCCCATACCGGCCAGGGTCTCCGATAGGTGGCTTACCCGCACCCCCAAGCCGCCGGCGAGGGAGTATCGATCGGGTCCTTCAAAGCTAAGAATAACGAATTCAGTGTTTTCCGGGGTTATGTTTCGTGGTCTCATTGGTCGCGCCTCCATCTACCCCATACCATTAGGGGGTCAAGCACTTATTGTAGCTCACCCCCTACTTTCCACCACGGCAAAGAATTTGCCCCGCGCCATCTATTCGTTTCCCTCTGTCCGGTAAACGCCTTATGGCTTTCATCCTGTCCTAAGTTGCACTGGCATGTAGGGCCTTCGCTTGGCAGTCCTACTTACTACCATACCCACAAAGTTTTCGCTGACGGCTGCTAAGTCGCTAAGGGTTATCAATCCCACCAACATGCCCGCCTCCACCACCGGCAGCTTTCGGGTACGTTCTTCGGCCATAGTAGCTGCCGCCTTTAACAATACGTCTTCTGGCGAGCAAACAGGAACCTTAGTCCTCATAAAGGACTGCACCTGGACGGTGTCAGGTTTGAGGCCAGCAGCCACCACTTCGGTAACTATGGTCCGCTCGGTGATCACGCCCATTAACCTGCCTTGGTCACAAACAGGGAGGGTCCCCACCTCAAATCGCTTCATTTGTAGTGCCACCTCTAGAATAGACGCCCAGGGTGGTATGCATACCAAATCAGTGGTCATAATCTCTTTTACCTTGAGCATGTCCCCCTCCTTTGAAAAACCCTCGAGCCACACCTAAACAACAATACTGGGTAAGCCTGAAGGGGTAATTGGAGAACCTGTCTTACCCATGTGGTTCTTCCACTTTCAATTTAGTTGCAAGCTCAGCTCCTGTCAATAGGTCTAAAGTACTGTCTCCCTGTGTTTATCATAGACATTTTGTGTATTTGTTCACTTAATTCTTATATCATGCTTTTCTAGGTATGTCCCTCATTGGTTCATAATGACAGAACTAGATTACATAAGGATTATAAAAATCTTACAATCATGTTACAGAATTACTCATTTCTCCAGGGCAATCTGACAGTCTATTTTAGATTATGTATGTCTGGGGTCAAGCCGCCAAATTACGGATTACTTCATTCTAAAGGGCTTACTGCTCTATACGCCAAAAAGTCTTGAGATGTTTATGTTGCTTAGTCAACCTACGTCAAGGAGTACCAAAATTATCCATCGCCTCCATTGATGCTGCTGGGATCAAATATCTATATTGCATTTGCAAACCAATGGGTTGACAAGGTAACAATCCTTTCATATTATGGGGAAGGCTAGCCTACAGAAAAGAGGTCAAGTAATTGTCAGCTACTAGTTCTCATGCCGATGCCACCGAAATAATCAAGATTCTTATTGCCGATGACCACCCCGCCTTTAGCCAGGGCTTGAGCCGCCTCTTGGCCGAGGAAAGGGACATAGAGGTAGTAGCCATAGCTCATACCGGCGAGGAGGCAATAAGTTTGGCCAAAGACCTCTCTCCTAATATTGTTGTTATGGATGTGAACATGCCTGGGCTTAGTGGCATAGAGGCTACCAAGCAGATCAAGGCGACCTGCCCTGAAACTGCGGTATTGATATTGACAGCCTATGATTACGAACCATACATCTTTGGGGCTTTAGAGGCTGGGGCCTCGGGGTGTTTATTGAAGACCAATGGTATTGATCAAATTATCGGGGCCTTGCGTGCGGTGAGCACCGGCGAAGCTGTGCTTAGCTCCGCTGTGACCGAAAAAGTTCTCCGTCGCCTGGGCTACGCCAGAACGGGAAAATCCCCGGAGATCTTGCACCGGCGAGAGGTGGAAATCCTGAGATTGGGGGCCAGAGGGCTAACTAACAAAGAAATCGCTCAAAAGTTGGTCATTAGTCAGCGCACTGTTCAAACCCATTTTGTCAACATCTTTAAGAAGTTGAAGGTAGGCTCCCGAACCGAGGCTGTGCTTCTAGCCCTGAAAGAAGGTTGGCTTAACCCCGATGATCTGCCCTAGCCCTCGGGCCGATGGAATATCAGAACGGCTATCCCTAAATTTAGTGCTGCTACAGGGGTGAACTAGCGTAGGATCGACCAGCTTAGATGCCAGCTAAGCTTTTCCCCCGCCGCTAGGGCCAATTGCAGCATAGCTGCTAAACAGCTTCCTTGGTACACCAGTTGTAGGCCCGTTTCTGAGTTGCACACTGGCTCCAGAGGGAAACGCCACAGCCTGGCTGGGGGATTCAACTTGAGACATAGCTCTATGCCTAAATTGCGATTGCCCAGCCTAATTTCCTCTACCTCGCTGAGCTCTCCCCTTGAATCTAGATGCCAATCATCTAGGATAATTCCTGGTACCTCGTAGTAGGCTTGGTCGTTATGGCCGCCGCCCAAAAGATTGAAGTTCCATTCCGAGGCGAAGAGCCCATTGATCATAACATCGCTCAAGTTGGTTAATCGATACGCAATATCGATTTGTTCACTACCTGTCACTAGGCTAATATCCTTTTCCACACGGAACGGGAGCCTTTTTCTTCCTTGCCGGACATAGCCATCACGGGATAGAACAACTGTCACTCGCTCGTTGTTTCTCATTACCTTTACTAGGTATGGTTGCTCTACAAAGTCGCCTAGCTCGGAGTAGGAGCCAGCGATAAACTGTTGCAGTCTGGTGTCTGCGCCAAGGAAGTGATCGATCAGAGAGACACGACGATAGGAATCATAGTTCAACTTTCGGTAGATCTCTAGGTCCTTCACCCGTATGCCTTCATGAATTGACGTTACCCTCTGGCCCTCTTCCTGGCCTTGAGGAGTTCCTTTGGATTGACGCTCAGCGAGGGCTAAATGATAGGCTTCCAACCGTCGGGAAAGAGTGCAGCCCAGGTTATAATGGTGGCGACGCAGATCCCATTCCAAGATGGAGCCGCCACGCGCTGGGTCCAGGTACAGGTTAAGAGCGTCTCCCTCCACCAGGAGTTCGTTAGACCCATCACTATCGAAGTCCGTCTCCTCCCAGCGCAGCCAAGGAGTCTCTCTTTGCAACACTTGGTCCGCCTTGTTTTCCGCTTTAATAAGATTTCTGTAAGTGTCAGCGCGGATATCAGTCATGTAGATGCCACCGAAGATACCGTGCCAGTAGGGACAATTACATTGTCCGCGCCAAAGATCGTCAAGGCCGCAGTCTCCCTCACTCCTTTGGCATGCCTTATACACTTTATGATGCACTCGCATCATTTTTTTGTGCATATTATTGATTTCGGGGTATTTCACTAGGAAATGTCGCCAAAAGCCACCCCGCATATACCGGATAATATCGTTACGGCCTTGCTCTGTGAGTTCTTGAATTAATTTCGTGAGCTGATATGATTTGACAGGAGGTAGCGCCCATTCCAACATCTCATCATAGGCGGCGTTAGGTAGATACACTCGGCCCAGTGGAGGAAACTGGCGTGCGAATTCACCTAAGGGGATCGTATGTAACCACTTATCGTTGGCTTCCAAGGTGGCGAAGAAGTCATCCATCCATCCTTGTTCCCAGCACAATTCATAGCTTCCTGGCCAGCTACCAAATTTTTCTCCATCGTCGCCCATCACGGCGATCCGGGGGCCCTTCTCGGTGGCGGATTGACGCAGAAAGTTCAAGATATCGCCAACATCTCGCCAGGGAATGGAGTAACGGAGGTACTTGCTGGTAGCGAAAACTTTTAACTTATGCCCTTGATCCTCGGTGATGTAGCACCCAAAAAGGTCCTCATCATCGAAGCCCACCATCTTGAAGTGGGTATCATCCACTACTGTCCATTGCACCTCTGCTTTGTCTAACGTCTTCGGCAAATTAGGCTCCCAAACCCGTTCTGCGAGCCACAGGCCGTTAGCCTTATATCCCAACTCCTGCTGTATGGCCGCGGTCAGCTTTTTAATCTGCCCCAAGCTGTCCTCTTCCGGGATGGATGGCAGAATGGGCTCATAATAGCCGCCGGTCATTATTTCCACCTGCCCTCTTTTCACCAACTTAGTGATCCGATCTATAAGCTTTGGCTGATAAGCACGCATCCAGTCCATGAGTATCCCGCTGTAATGCAATGAGAGGCGGATGGCAGGGCGCTTTTCTAAGAGCTCCACCATAGGCAAATAGGCGTCGTGGTATACCTGGTCGAAGACCCAAGGAAAATTCCCCACCGGTTGATGATTGTGGATAGCTAGGCCTAAGTAAATTTCGTTCAAGGGATCAATCCCTCTTCCAGCGGTGAGATGGGCGTTGGGTCAATCTCTAAACAGCTGATCTCGAATTTTAGCTCGTAGGTCCCTAGCTGCGACCTCTAAGTAGTAATACTCTGTTTTCTCTTTCTCGCTGGTGTCGCTGGTTGTGATGGCCTTATAGGCGTTAAGAAGGGCCTCATGTTGCTGCATCAAGCCCCGGTTTATAAGATTGATGTCCCACATGGGTCTCCGGCTAGCCCACCAAAACTGATCGCTGTGGAGAGCTCTATCTAGGAGGCCACGGGCTATATCGGCGTAATACTTGCTGGTTTCGTTGTTAGCCCTTTCGAGGGCCTTTTTAACCATATCTATACAAATGTTCATGTGTTCCGACTGGAGTTGGTGAATAGCATTGTTTTTATCGTTCCACAGAGGAAAAGGGTTGCCTGCGGCCAGATCATCTCCGGTGGTACTCCAAGAGGATAGCTTGGGCTCTACAGCGGTCCCTAGAGGGAATAAGTCGAGGAGTTCGCTTATAGTGACTACCCGTACCTTTTCATCATCGGCCGCCTCTTTGAGAAGCTCGAGGTGGCTCTCCGCTAGGGCCGTTCGCTGCTGAAGAGCCTCTAAGTTGGTTGAGTGGTGCTCCAGGGCTTTGTAGACCTCCAGCAGGAACAGCTTCTCCCAGTTTTTGATGTGGTGGCCGAAGGTTTCGGCATCCATTGCCGTTACTACGTAAGCATCGCCCCCTTTGGGGTTAAGCTGCCTAAGGTGCTCTAAGAACCCTGGGCCGTCAATATTGCGGAAGGATATTCGATTGCTTAATACATCGTCTCTAAAGAATACCGCCAGCTTCTGGTCGTTACGCGATATTTCATGGATAATATTTGTGGGCCAATCGGTGGGACAGGCTACGCCAGACACGATGATCCATTGGCAACCCATCTCCATAATGGGCTTAACAATCTCGGGGCTGTAGCACATCTCGGGTGGGAAGAATCCCTTGGGAGCAAAAGCTCTTCCAAGCAGACGCCGGTTGGTCCCCCGGTTTAGGGTTATCTGTCTCTTCATCTCGTCCTGGGGAAGGAGGGGAAGGATGGCGTGATATTTCGCCGAGTCTACAAATTCCAGTTGGCCGTTTTCAGCGAGGTCTGACAATCCTTCGATTATGTCAAGTTTACCGTGATCTTCTAATAACTCAGTTAGAACGGCATTGATATTTACGGTAACCTTAGCTTTAGGCAGCCCCCGAAAGACCTCAATAAGGGGGCGGTAGGATTCATCGCAAACTTTGTCTAAAACCCAATGGAGCTGTGTCGGTGGCTGGTAGAAATGAAGCAAGGGTGCCCAGTAAACCATATCTTTCTTTATATTATCCTTAAACTGAGTATTTTGTCTCCTACAGTAGGATTAATCACCTTACACGCTCGTCTAATTAATAATAGGAACGATCGCTTAATTTCATCCGTCTTTTCTAAATTCCAAGGCTCGAGCGTAGAGCTCTTCATACTTTTGGGCGGAAGCTTCCCAAGAGA
>JACQTR010000101.1 GCA_016210705.1 Chloroflexota bacterium
ATCAAACGCCATTCTAACAAAAGGGGCCATCGTGGTCAATAAAGGTGCTCTATTGCCCTCTTGACGGACAAAAGTCGGGGGTGTAAGGTGAAATAACCAGGGAGGTGATGGCAATGTTCAAAGGATTTGTTGAGTATGACTATAACCCAGGCGAGGAATTGGTTATCCGTTTTCATCGGCCTAAATTTGTGTCGGCAGCTACCAAAGGCCATATCCTGGCCTCGGAGAGGGAGTTTTTATTGGCTTTGCGTAGCCTCCTCGACCAAGCGGTCCAGAGCGTGGAGCGCCGAGAGAAGAAGGAAAAGGGAGAGAAGGAGAAAATCGAGGTTCAGTGAACTTGTTTCAAAAGTCATTTCAAAATCCACATGGTGGGGCCGTCTTGCCTAGCCTGTTTATAGCCTGGTCTCAAGGCGCTGCATCATTATCCGAGTAACTTGTGGCGCTTGCGCAGGATATGGTTATGAATGCCATGGAAATCACCACGCACCACTTCGCGTGGGAATCAGATGAGTCCCACAAGGTCTTTTGGCGCTATCAGGAGCCTTTGGTTACTCGTGCACAAAATGACGTCGCAAAGTTGACCGCACTGTGTGATTTACAGCCACCAGCGAAGGTTCTTGATGTCGGCTGTGGCCTCGGCCTGCATCTTGCCGCCTTTGGCCGGCAGGGCTTCGTCGGGACCGGCATCGACATCGCCGACTATGCCGTCGCGGATGCGCGGAGGCACTGCCACGCGATTCCGGGCTGCCGGGTGTTGAAGCTTCGTGGCTCAGAGATGACCTGGGAGTGCGAGTTCGATCTAGTCTACGCGCTCGCACATCCGTTAGGGTTCATGCCAGAAATTGAGCTGAAACGTCATCTACAGCGGATGTGGGCGGCCGTCAAACACGGCGGCAGGTTGCTTCTGCAGGTGCCTTATACACTGGAAGCGGCGCAGACTGCTCTGCCGGTCCACACGTGGAATGTCACGAACGGCACATACACCTTGGTTGATAAGCGCTTGGTGCATGGGAACATCAAACAGGAGCATTGTATAATCATTGACCCAGCCGAAGGTCGCATCCAGGAGTACTTTGAGGAACAACGGTATTACACATGGAGCGAAATCGTCGAGCTGCTGAGGGCCTGCGGTGTTAAGCAGGTCAAGTCCCTACGTGACATTGACGGGAATGCTGCCCGCAATGGCGATGAGGCCAGAGTATTCATGATTAAGAAAACAGCTCTGACTGAGCTCGGGCAGGAAGAAGCTACCTAAAGCACAGAGCCGACGCGCAGGAGCGCGCGGCTCGTATCTGAACAGTAGGCACATTAATCCCATGACCATCATTGCTGAGCGGGCGCACGTTCGAAGAGTTCACCATCATATTATTGTCAAGCAAGTCCAGAATCAGTTTTGAAAAACAGTTCAGTGAGGCCTTGTTATTTACCTACTCTTCAAGCCGTTCCCCTAGGTCTTGGGGTCTGGATATTTTGGCTACAGTCTTGATGAACTCCCCCAAGGAAAGACTTTTTTGTCGTAGGCGTGCCAGTTGTCCCCCTATAGGGCTGACGGATGCCGGATCGTCAGCGTAGCTGCCGTAGAAGGCAAAATAGGCCTGGTTCAGCTTGCGTAAAGTAAGGCCTTTGCTGGCTAAAAAGTCCCGCTTTTCCCTCATAAAGGTCTCTGCGGCCTCGATCTCTCCTCTGGATAGATAGTTATCTACCGTCTGACGGATCTCTCGTAGCTCTTTGTTGAAGTCGAAGGCTGGTTGGGTTTCCTCTCCCTTCGTTTCCTCTTTATCTTCATCTTTGGCATAGAAATGTTGCCAAACTAGAGAGCCTATCTCCTGTCCCCCGATGTCGGCGGCTGTCTCGTTGATGGTCGTCATCTCATAACTGGAATCATAGTGTTGTCCTAGAGGTCTGAAGAAAAAGTAGCCATGAAGCCACTCGTGAGCTATGGTGGATAAAGCCTCTGGTAATGGAGTAGCCTCGGGGATGATGACAGGGTAGGAGGCAAAGCCCCCTATGGAAACTACCAAAGCCGAAAGCCCCAACTCCCTCTCTGCATTGTCTTCCACTGCTTCTATTTCTTCCAGACTCAAGTGGGAGCGGAGGAGGACTTTTTCTTTCACCTCTATCTTGTAGCGGGGTGAGGTAATGAGCAATTGTGGCAACCCTCCCAACTCAAAATCCACCGGTGGAAACATTAGAGTGAGATGACGAAAGGGTAGGGAAAGGGTGGTATAAAGCCCCTCGTCCCGCAACACCTGACCTATTTGTTTTTCTATGATAGCCTCCACGTCGTTCTCTTGTTGTTTCTGTTCTCCTTTCAAAGGTGCCAATTGCCTTTGTAAAGACTCTTGCCCTGAGTTATCCTTGGGGTCCAATTTTGTCAGTTTGCTTTCCAAGGAGGCGATTTCTTCTGCCCTAGCGAAGTAGTCTTCCACCAACGTTACCTCATACTCTTCGGAGCGGCTATCCTTAAAGAGATTTTTTACACTATAGACCCATTTATCGAAAAAATGGCCTAATTCCCAGCCCACCAGATCAAAGGTGTAGGGTCGGGTGATGGGATACAAAGGGTCTCTCTGTGCTGGCGAGACCCCGCTTTTCAGGCCTACCACTCCGATCATGAGGGCAAGGATAATCAGGCCTATGTTTCTTTTCACGTTAATTAGTTCCTGAATAACTCAGCATTTTGAGCCCAGGATACCATAGGTGCTTTCATCGTCACAAGGAGCGGGGGGTTGACAGGGATCCTCTTCGTCTGATAGCCTGATGCAAGCATAAATAATCGAATAGGCTACCTAGCTGAATCCTCGTAAGGGGAGCGGGGGAACCAAGCACAGAGGTGAATTCCGCCGGGGGCGGATAGGCCAGCTCCTTCGGCCGAACCCGCCAGCTAACCTCGTAGGCGTAGAAGGAGGGCCTGCCTCGGAGATGGGCGCTTTTTGAGGAGCGAGGGGTAGATGCCTCTTGCTCCTTTCGTTTACCGGAAGGTAGTTGTAGGAGTAGTAGTGGAAGGCTGATTCTGGTTGGGTGAGAGGGAACAAGGCTCGGCTACCTTGACTTTATTAGCTGTTCTCACCAGTGGCTTGTCCTCTGGGGGGTGGCGCTGATAAGGAGGATATTTGTAAACGAGAGGAGGTGATGTCTTGACCCTTACAGAAGCCCGAGATTGGGCTGTCCTCGCCCTGGCCGCCTTGGGGGTGATCCAGGCCGTGGTGGTCATTTTTGTTGGCCTAACCATTTTGAGGCAAGCGAAAAAAGCAAGTACCATTCTGGACTCAGCCGCTCGCTCAGCGGCCAATTTCCAGAAAGCGTCCTGGCTTCTTTCCCGAGTGACAACCTGGCCAGTGGTCCGGGCCGCAAGCCTGGGAGTTGGCCTATGGCAGGGCCTGCGAGTTCTGGCGAGAGGCTCGGAAAAAAGACAAGGAGGTAGAGCATGAGCCAATCCAAAATGGCATCCTTCACGGTTGGTTTTGTCCTGGGAGCAGCCGTTGGCACCACCCTGGCTCTATTGATGGCGCCAGCCCAGGGCCGAGAAACAAGGCAGCGGTTCCGAAGCCGTGGCCTTCAAGTGGCTACTCAGAGCAGGGAGGTAGCCCGAAAGGGCGTTTCCTGGTCTAAGGAGGCAGCGGCTCAGGGTCGGTCTCAGCTGGCCTCGGCGTTAGAAGGGGTAAAGGCGAAGTTGCGACCTGAAACAGTTTCTGAGGAGCCTCCGACTGATGAGGCAGGAACTACGACTCGGCAAATGGAGGCAGGGTCGAACTAAGGGGCTGAGCGTTGCGTTTGATCTGGACATTGGGAAAGAGGACAGCGCGTGAATTCATAAATGATGATTGTATGAATATGGCGGCGAGTATAGCCTATTATGCCCTTTTCTCCCTCTTTCCCTTGGCCTTGGGATTGATTGCTTTGTCCGGGTTTTTTCTAGATCCTGAGGAGGTACAGAGGCGCATCATGAGCAGTCTGGGAGAGGTCCTGCCCCTCTCTGCTGATGATGTGTCAAAGACTATCCAAGGAGTGGTGGCCGCCAGAGATTCGATAGGCATTTTCAGTCTGGTGGGACTTTTGTGGTCGGCCACCGCCATCTTCGGCGCCATTCGTCGCTCCATAAACCGCGCTTGGAATATTGAAAAGGGTCGCCCTTTTTGGAAGCAAAGGCTTTTGGACTTGGCGATGCTAGGCGTAGTGGGGTCTCTTTTATTTCTCTCCCTCGGGCTGACCACCTTTGTTCGCCTCATTAGCCGGGTCAGTTTGCCCCAGCTAGGCCTTGAGGAGGTGGGGCAGAGCTTAATCTGGCGGTTTGGCACTGGGCTGTTCCCCTTCTTTTTCACCTTTGGTGTTTTCCTTGTTATCTACCGCTTTGTACCTAACACTCGGGTAACCTTGGGCGATGTCTGGCCCGGTGCTTTATTTGGTGCCATAGGTTTCGATATTGCCAAAAATCTCTTCGCCTGGTATGTAGAGAATTTTGCCAACTATAATTTAGTCTATGGCTCCCTAACTAGCATCATTGTCTTTTTGTTCTGGACTTATGTCTCAGCTATCATCTTGCTCTTGGGAGCGGAGCTAGCATCAGAGTATTCGCGGATGCTGCATTCCCACGGGCACGGTGGCTTTTCCAAGAGTTTTGTTGGGGATTGATTCAGCCCTGTCAGGAGGGAAGATGTATGGGCCAGGAAAGATACAAGATCTTAGTAGCTATGGGGGATATCAAAGTCCCCAGCAACCTAGCCATGGTTACCGACACCATTCTTCAGCGTCGCTCTCGTAGTCTCTTAAAGATCGCCTCGGCTCTCCTTCACCATCGATCGGGCCATGCCACTCTGTTAAGGGTGGTGGAAGCCCCTATAGATAGCTTGGCGGCGGCCACAGCTCAGGCTCGGGCCCAGCGCCAACTGTTGCGAGAGGTGGCGCGGTATGGTGATGGGGAGTTCGCTGAAGTCAAGACTATGGTACGGGTAGCTCCCCAAGCGTGGCAGGGAATAAGGGAGGCGGTGATGGAAGAAAAGGCTGACCTCCTTGTTCTGGAGTGGGGAGGGAGGCGTGGTGGACGCCTTTTTGGAGCCACCATCCGGGAGTTGGCCTCAGCACCCCCTTGCGATCTGGCCGTAATTAAGTGGCGTGACGGAAGGCCATGCCGGAGTATCTTATTGCCGGTGCGCGGTGGGCCCCATGCCGATCTGGCTCTTGGCCTGGCCTCGACCCTGGCCCAGACCTTTGGAGCCTCTATCACGGTGATGCATGTTGACTTGGCTGACCAGTCCTGGCGGCAAAGAGATCGGGAGCGTCGCACCTTCGTCGATTTCTTGACCCGTTGTCCTCCTGGAGCGCGGCCTTTGGTGGTTACCGCTACCTCGGCAGCAGACGCCCTTCTGGCTGAGGCAAAAAAACACCAACTTGTTATTATGGGGGCTGCGGCTCAAGCCGAGCCAGCTGGCCCTTGGGGGGCTATTCCCCAGGCTGTAGTTTCCTCTACGGAGACATCGGTGATGGTGGTTAAAACTAGGGAGCCTGTGTACGTGGCCCAATTGGAGGCCAAAGCCGAGGCACCTGGGGTCGATAAGTGGTTCGCCGAGAATACCTTCCTGCCCCGCGAGTTCAGCGATATTGAGGAATTGGTAAGGCTGAAACAGAGCCAGGGTCTAACCATCAGCCTTTGTCTTCCGTCCTTTAATGAGGAGGAAACCATTGGCCCGCTCATTCGGTTGCTCAAAGAGGAGCTAATGCAGCGCCAGCCCCTCCTAGACGAGATAGCCCTTATGGATGGCGGTTCCACGGATGGGACGGTTGATATAGCTCGTCAGGAGGGCATTCCTGCCTACTATCAAAGGGTCATTCTGCCTGAATACGGAAGCCATCTAGGCAAAGGTGAGGCTCTATGGAAGAGCCTTTTTATGTTAAAAGGGGACATCTTGGCCTGGGTGGATACCGATATTCGCAATGTCCATCCCAAATTTGTTTATATGGTAGTGGGGCCTTTGTTGAAAGAGGAACGGATTCAATTGGTGAAAGGTTTTTGTGGGCGTACTTGGGGCATGGCCGATGCCCACCCGAGCTCTGGGTATTATCTTACCGAGCTGACGGTTCGTCCTCTCCTCAATCTATTTTTCCCTCAACTTTCCGGGCTAGTAGATACGGTGGGCGG
Organism: Chloroflexota bacterium; assembly: GCA_016210705.1. Classification (GTDB taxonomy): domain Bacteria; phylum Chloroflexota; class Dehalococcoidia; order JACQTR01; family JACQTR01; genus JACQTR01. Next base: position 6,137 of record JACQTR010000101.1, read on the forward strand.
TGGTTGTGCTGGGCGCCGACGGGTGTTGGAACAGTTGCCGTTTTTCACTGGATCTGGTGTGGAATTGGGTCTTTTGTTGGATGTCTGGTTCCGTTTTGGGCTCTCCGCCATCGCTCAGGCCGACCTAGAGGAGAGGATCGACCGCTCTTGGCCGGTAGTCTCCCTGACCCCCAGGGCTCTAGCCCTAACCCAGATTGTGCTGAAAAGGGTGGCGGAATATAGAGGCCTTTCCCTTGGGGAGGAAGCTCGCACTATGATGAACCTTATCCAGGCGAAGGAGGATTCCATAGCCTTGGAAACTATGGAGATAATGGAGGTAGAGAGACCTCCTATGCTAACTATACCTCAGTACCTGGCTCGCTGGCCACGACTCTATTGCTAATGGGCCAGGCTTTTGGTCTTTTCTTCGGATTCCTTTCCTAGCTTGGTAGCCACCACGGCTAAAGCCACAAAAAGCCAAAAAAGGGCAATAGTGTGAGGGAAATGGAGATTGAAGAAGTAATGATCGAAGAGGCCGGCCACCAAAGCGCCCACTACTCCGGCCAGAGCCCCTATTTGTAGGGTCTGCAAAGCTGGGTCAGCTATATGGGGCAGGGAGATAAAAGCGTAGCCGAAAAGGGTCGCAATAATGATTAAAAAAAACCCTAGTCCCACTAACCCCATCTCTTGGGCGATGAGAAGATAAATGCTGCTCACCGCCACATAAAGATCCACGCTGGGGGCGCTGCCAAAACCGACTCCAAACCAGGGGTAGAGTCGTATCAAGCGAATAGCGTCTTTGTACTCCCCTAGACGCATCTGAGCCGCCGGGTCTTGGAAAGCCAGTCCCGATTGATAGCGTCCAACTAGGGATTCTCCTTGGGGGAGAACATAGAGGAGCAGGGCCAAGAGGGCCAAAATTAGCCAAACGCGGCGATATCTAACCACTGCCAAAAATAGGGTTGCCGCCAAGGCCCCGGTCCAAGCGCTGCGGCTATAGGTGAGGGCCAGAGCTGTAACTACTACTACCAATATTATGGCTCCCCAAAAGCGAGGCACTAGGGTAGAACGACCGAAAAGCTGCGCCAGAATCAGGGGAAGGGCCAAAATAAGGGTGCCTCCCAAGACGTTGGGGTCTATGTTGGTGCCGATGGCGCGGAGGGTTTTGGTCCCCGCAATGTAGCGTAGGATGTTAGATCCGGTGGGATAGCCCACAGTACCCAGGTTGCTCAATAACCGGGCCGATGTTTGGGGAACGAGAAAATAGAGAATAAGGGCTATGATAGCGGTAGCCAAAGCTCCCCAGATAATAGCCCTAACCACCTGCTCCAATTGCCTCCGCTCCCTTACACAATTGGTCACGGTGAAGAAGAAAAGCAGGCTGTTAATGGTCTTAAGAAAGAAGCGGTACATCTCCCCCGACATGGAGTAGGCGCCAACAGTAAAGGAAAATAGGGCCAATCCGATAAAAAGAATTATAGGCCCATCCAAAGGAGTGGTGATCATCCTCGTTTCAGGGTGAAAGAGCATCCTGGTTATCCATACAAGGAGTACCGCTGTTAGCGAGGCGTCGAGGAAGGTTGGGTTAACACCCCCCAAAGATACGGGCATCACGGCGAAGGGCAGGAGGTAGGCGATGGTAACTACTGTTACGATGCCCAATAGGGTGTTAACCAAGATACCCGTAGCTAACAAAGCACCAAAAATGAGGGCAAACCCCGCCATTGGGGATATAGTCACGGTAACCAGTCCTGCCAACACCCCTACCACCAGGCACAAAAAAAGCACCACCGCTGGGTTCCGCGGTATCTGGTAGCGAGCTAGTCCCCACCACCGGTTGAACTCTAGTCTTTCCCTTAACCTAACGCCCATCATGGCTTATCTCTCCTGGGTCACCAACAACTTCTGGTCGAGCCTTATCTTATCATCCCCTTCTGCTGTCATCAATCGCCTGCCGCTAGCTAGCTCGTACAGCCCTATCTCCACATGGTAATTTCCTGGCGGGGCGTTGGCTGCTAGAGTCAACTCATGTTGGTCTATGATGGCTCTTCCTGATGTCCACTGCGACGTGGGGGCCGACCCGGAAACGGGGTAACCATCATGTCCGCCCCAGGCTCGTCCCTGGTTGTCCAGGAGATGGGTAAAAACGGTGTAATCTTTATCGGGTTGACCCAGGGCTTGCCAATAAAGGCTTAACTTGAGGGTTTGCCCCGGCGCGAGAGAAGTTGCCGAGAGGTCATAGCCCAAAAATCTTATCGTCTCTCCTAGTTTAGCTGGCTGAGGATATCGAGGAGCTTGGCCTAGATAGTATAGATAAATCCTTACCGGGCCGGCAAATTGGCGGCCATCGGCCAGTTGTTCGTGGCTATCCAACCACCCTTTCACTAGGCCCTGGGGATCGTCAACCCAGTCATGAGCCAAGACCAGCCAAACCCGAGGGTAAGATTTGAGGCCAGGCGTGAAAGCCTGATCCAGCGCCTCTTTATCGAGGGTAGGGGGTGGGTAAAGGATGGGCAATCTAGCCGTGGCATAGTAATTATAGGGCACATTTAAGTAAGAGGGGTTTAGGAGCAATACGTCCCCTTCTTGGCTTTTTGTGTTGACATAGCCGGCTGCTCCTCGCCAATCCTCCTTTATGAGTTTGTTGTCCCATAGGTTGTCCTTTTGGACAAAGAGGAATTGGCCCACCAAGGCCAGGGCCACTAACCAACTACCCACTCCCCACCTTCGGCTTCCCCAAGCCAAACCACAAGCCAAGGTTAGATAATAGGCGGGTACGATGACGATAAGATATCGAGGAACGAATAAAGGAAAGCGCAAGGATACGGCATAGGTAGCCAAAATAGGCACCGATATCGAGAGGGCGAGGATGGTAGCCCGAACCAGGTAGCCGGATCCCCTCCTCTTGGCCAGAGGAGATAAACCTAAGACAAGGAGGAGTACAAAAAGTGCGGCTATTATGCCTTTGGGACTCGAACTAAAAGAATTGAATAGGCTTGTTATCATATCCATTAGAGGCACAAAGGAATATAGCCTCTCCGTAGGGGGGGCAAGCCTTATAACTTTCCAATGCCAGATGCCTAGCGGAATATAGGGCAAGATCAGGAAGGCTTGAACCGCCAACCAGCGGAGGCGCGCTTTTGGGTACTGCCACCACCCTATTCCCAAAAAGAAGACGGCAAGTGATAAAGGTATCAACACGGCGAAGATGTGGATGTATAGGCTTAAGGCAGCGACTATGCCGTAAGCTGCCCAAAAAGACCAGCGAGAGGTGTTCAAAGCCTTCCAAAATAGGTAAAAAGAAAGCAGGCTGACAAAGGCTAAGAGAGCATACATCTTGCCCTCTTGGGAGTAACTGATTAGGAAGGGGGAAAAGGTAGCCAGAAGCGCAGCTATAAGGCCAGCTCGTTTGTTGAGCAAAGAACGTCCCGTCGTATAGATGAGGGGAACTATAGCTACTCCGGGCAGCAAAGAGAAAAAGCGCAGGGAGAACTCTGTTTTGCCGAAAATTGCCAGCCAAAGGCGGAGGAGCAGAAAATATAGAGGGCCGTTCTCCCCCGTCTCGGTGAACTTGCGGATAAGGTTAGGTAATGGTTCTGAGGCCAGTTTGATGGCCCAGGCCTCGTCCAGCCACAGGCTTTGGAAGGCTAAGTGATAAAAACGCAGAGCAAATGCCAGGCCGGTAAGGGCAAGGATAAGTAAATATGTGTTTGAACGCCCCCAATAGATAGATCTTAAGTATTTCAAAGGGCTAGCACTTGTCGATAGAGCTCTTCGGTTTCTTCGGCTATGGCTGCCCAAGAAAATCGCTGCCCCGTAGTTCTTGCGGCCTCGGCCAGTTGATGACGAAGCTGGGGGGACTGACGGAGGAGGTTTACGGCTTCGGTCAGGGCCGTTGCATCCTCTGGGGGCACCAGAAGGCAGTTCTGGCCATGGGTTAAAGGGGGCAAGGAAGTATCTTTCCCAAAGGAGTGGGGTTGGGTGGTAACGATGGGCAGGCCGTGAACCAAGGCTGCGATGAGGGAGCCGCGACGAAAGGAGGCGCCGTCCTTATAAGGTAGAACGCAAATGTCGGAGGCCATCAGGTGAGCCGAGACCTGGTTAGGAGGCAAATAGCCGGTCCAAAGGAGGTTTTCTTTTAATTCGAGCCGGTCAGCCAACTCTAAAAGATGTCGGCGATAGGCTATGTTGGTGGGGTCAGAAGCCCCCACCTCCTCCCCAATCATGAGCAGTTTTAGCCCTGGCTCCTGCTGTCGGAGCCGGCTTAGGCTTTCTAGGAGAGTGTCCAACCCCTTACCGGCATTAAGTAGGCCGAAATAGCTGAGGAGGGTATCGGAAGCAAAAATTCCATATTGGGCTCGCCAGGCCTCTCGTTGGAAAGAGGGTGCGAGGACTGGCTGAATATTGCTACCAATGGGTATTAGATAGCAATGAGAGCCCGTTTTGGTTCGCCTCAGGTTTTGCTCATCCTCGTCGTTGGTTACTACCACGGCGTGGCTGCCCTTAATCATAGCCCAAATAGCCCACCGGCGAAGCCTGCCAGCTTTGGGGAAAAGATAGGGAGGGCGTAGATCATGTAAGGTTGTTATGATCCGACCTTGGGGCCAGCGGCGACGCAGCCAAAAGGGAAGAAGGTGGATGGCGGGATGCATGCCGTAGGCTGCCGTCTGATACTGGATATGAGCTATCTGGGCTCCCGTATTCTGAAGCACCCCTTTTATTTTACGCCATGAGGCGAAATTCCATTTAGTTATAACTGGGATGATCCCAAGGCTGGGCGTTTCAGCCTGCTCCGCTGCCGCCGTAGAAGTTAGGACCCAAATTTCGAGGCCCCGTTCCCTTAAGCCTTCTCCTAGATACTGAGTGTAGTCGGCGATACCCCCCCGTTGGGGAGGATACTCCCCAGTGATGAGAACTATCCTCACCCCTCTATCCCGGTCCGAATAACCTTCCACAATTGCCTAAGGCGCTCTCCACGCAGCCTTGGCTTGTGCCTTAGTGCCAGCTTAGTGCCCTCCTCCAGCATTTGCCACAAGAAGGTGGCGGTAAGATAGACTTTTAAGAACCTTTCCCACTTTTTCCCATAGTATTTTCGGACATAGCGACATTTGCTAGCATTGAAGTGGATCTGGCGGCGCAGCAGATCTTGGTCGCTGCTACGCCCGTAATGGTGAACGATCTTGGCAGTCGGTAGGTAAACTATCTGCCATCCGGCGTCTTTGATCCGATGGCACCAATCAACCTCCTCGAAGTACATGAAAAATCCTTCGTCTAGGCCTCCTACCTGTTTGACCGTCTCCCGACGTATCGCAAGGAAAGCCCCCACCAACCAATCCACGTCCTGCACCAACTGAGGTAATTGATCATCGCAATAGTAGCGTTTAAGAAGAGGTAGGGAGTATAGGTAACGCTGGAGAATGGTGCTTTCGATGAAGGCGGTGGCTAGGGTGGGGAAGCGGCGACGGGATGACTGCACTGAACCATCGCTATTCAGCAATTGGGGCCCTACCATACCAACGCGAGGGTGATGGGCCAAGTAGTCCGCCATGACAAAGAGGGCATCCTCCACCACCTCAGTATCGGCGTTCATCAAAAGTATGTATCGGCCGCGGCTCAGATTTATCCCCTGGTTGTAGGCGGCGGGAAGGCCCCGATTGGTGCTATTAACGATGAGTTGGACCTGGGGGAATCTTTCTTTTACCATGGCAACGCTATTGTCTGTGGATGCGTTATCGATGACTAATATCTCCATCTTCAGCCCTGGCCTCCGACCACGAAAGGCTTTAAGTGAGGCTAGACAGCGCTCGAGATAGTCCTTGACGTTCCAGTTGACAACGATGATGGAAAGGTCCATGCTTGGTGCCCTATTATAGCTTTATCATCCCAACAAAGGAAGGTTCTTCGCTCTCAGGTAGTGGGCAGTTTGAACAATTACGAGAGTAGGATATTGAATGTCAAAAGTAGTAGATTAACGCCTTTAAAGACCTTTAAAGACTATGAAGGGGAAAAATCAGCTTCTTTATCTCGGCCACATTTTCCTCGGCGAGATGCTGGGCTCGACCTCTGGCGGCCTCGCTCAAAGAGGGCTTGTCCTCATCTCTGAGTTTCTTCAGCCCGAAACGTTCCTGGTAATCGGCGGGAATATCGTTGGGCCATTCTTTATCCATCATTATTCCGTAGGCCAAAGTCCAGGCACGGGGCACCACCCCCATCTCGTAACCCCCGCCGCCTAGGGCTAACCAACTGCTAGGAGCTAGTTCCTTGAACCTTTTCACTACTTGGGTATAACCCTCGGTGGTCAAAGAGAGATGGGCTAAGGGGTCTAGGTGGTGGGTATCCACTCCCAGTTGGGTAACCAAAACGTCGGGCCTGAAGTGGCTCACTAGCGGAGGCACAATCTCTTCAAAAGCCCACAGGTAAAGGTCATCCTCGGTGAAGGGGGCCAAGGGCAGATTCACCGAATAGCCCCTTCCTTTCCCCTTGCCCAGCTCCCGAATCTCCCCAGTGCCTGGGAATAGGAAGGAGCCCGACTCGTGGAGGGATATGGTGAGAACTTGGTCGGTGTCATAAAAGGCGTCCTGAACACCGTCGCCATGGTGGGCGTCAATGTCCACATAGGCTATTCGTAAGCCTCTTTTGATCAGAGATTTGATGGCGATAACGGGGTCGTTGAAGGTACAAAAGCCCGAGGCATAACTGGGGCCAGCATGGTGAAGGCCACCAGCGGCGTTAAAGGCCACCTCCACCTGGCCGCTGACCACCAGTTCCGCCGCCACCAGAGAGGCACCCACGGCTAAGGCTGAGGCCTCATACATACCCTCGAAGATAGGGTTATCCCCTCCCTCGCTGAAGTTGTAGGCGGCGGGATCGGTGGTGAACTGGCCGCGACTGAAGTTTTTGACCGCCTCTACGTAAGGCTTGGTGTGGAAAGACAAGATGTCTTCTTCCCCAGCCTCCTGCGGTGGCAGCAAAAGTGACTCTTCGAAGGCACCATAGGCGTCAAGAAGCTCATAGGTAAGGCGGAGGCGGGTGGGACGCATGACATGGTTTTCCCGGAGGACGTGGCGAGACATGGCATCGGAATAGACAAAGGCCGCTTTTCTCATCTTAGGCCTCCAACAATTGACTCAGCTCTCCGTTCATCCTTTGCCAATGGGTTCCCCGCCAATAGATGCGATAGCAGGCGGGGCACTCCATAAAAGAGTCTTGGGTCTGGAATACGTATGGTGGCACCAGACCCCGCACTTCGTCCTTGCTTTTGGCCACCAGGGCCTCGTTGCACTGGAGGCAAAGGGAGAAGGGCCGCTGTTGCCAATCTAGTTTCAGGGTTTGCACCACCTGGCGCAACTGTTTTCTCACATCGTCGTCCCGGATAAAGATAACTCTTAACGGCCCTCTAGTGGCTACCCGCCTTCTTATTATATGGGTGTCCCGGGTCAAAACCACCCTCCCCTCGCTCAAGGCTAAAGCGATGAGTTCGTCATCGCTGGTGCTATTAGCGAAGACGACATCGTAGCCGATGATGCGCAACCACTTAGCCAGCTTACCCACGTTGCTATCGGCGACAAACCTAGTTTCCACCGCCGTTCCTTAAGAAATCCAGAACCACCTGGTTGAACTCTTCTGGCCTCTCCAGGTAGGGGGCATGGCCGCAATCAGGGAATATATGAAGTTGCGAGTTGGGAATAAGACTATGAGCCCGATAAGCATGGGCCACCGGCATCAGACGGTCGTGCTCTCCCCAAACGATGAGGGCGGGCGACTGGATTTGTGGCAGGCGCTCTAAAGCCAAAATATGGCTGCGTTGACCCGTCAACGATGCTCCCTCCCTCAAGCTTCGTAGTAAGGCCTGTTTAGCTTCGGGCTGGCGTCGCATTTGATAAATGGCCTCCACCAACTCCTCGCTCACGAGGTCGGGATTGTAGAACATGGTTTTAAGGAGCCAGCGCACCCCGCTGCGCCGGGGTCTGGCCAGGATTTCTCCCACCAAGGGCAGCGAGAGCAAGCGCAACATCCAGTGCAGCTCCCTACCCAGACCAGCACTATCCACCACCACCAGTTTATCCACTTTGGAGGGGTAAGACAAGGCGAACTCCAGGGCCACCAGGCCGCCGGTGGAGGCCCCGACCAAGCTAGCCCGTTCAATCCTTTGTGTTTGCAGGAAATCACGGAGAAAGTTTACTCCAAAGGCGAGGGTGTAGCGAATCTTGGGCTTGTCCGAATAGCCGTGGCCGGGCAGGTCCGGGACATACACCCGATGACTCTGAGCCAAAGCCTCGATGTTCTTCCTCCAGGATACGTGGGAGCCGCCCAGGCCGTGAAGCAGCACTAGGGGCGGGCCAGAGCCGGCGACCTGGTAGTGGACTTGTATATCGGACAGTTTTATGAGATGACCTTGGCTGGTTACCGCCTTCATGGTGATACAGTCGAAGGAAGCTATTGGCCAACTGAGCTGACCTTTATATCGTTCCGAAATATCTAAATGCCCGTTTGATTGGGTCGATCTTGTCATACGGACATGGATTGACTCTTTCCGTTTCATCAAGTCTGTTTGGCGCTATTCTCGGTTCAAGGCCACAAATTTCTTTTACGTGGGCTATCCAACAGGTTTTTACAGTATATCCGAAGTTTATTTTTACCCAGCCTTGGATCTGCATATATGTTGCCATGTCCATACCTCCTTTCGAAAAGGCGTCAAGGCTAGTCTACTCCCAGCCCTAGCCATAGACAAGAGGCGACCCCCCTACCGAGGGGCCGCCTCTTGTATCTCTTGGCTCTTTCTTTGGAAGAGGTGGCGCGGCTGTTCCAGCGCTTCGCCCGTCAGCCGCTTCTAAACGCTTTCTTTACTGACTAACCTTCACCGTCAGGCCGCTTCGACGGCCGGCCGCTTCAGGATGAAGTAGCTGTTCTCAAACCGCAGCGGCACGATTCCCGCTACCTCCCAGCCGTCTTTGCCCAGAATGTCGAGGTAACGACGGACATAGTAGGTGCGGTGCTCGCCGCTCTGTCGTATGTACTCTGAACCCTCCGCGGAGATACGCCCGCGGAAGTCCACGTACACGACCTTATACTCCCACTTCGTAGCACCGTTCGCCATGTTGTTCCTCCTTATATACTTTGCGGCGAACCGGGCGACCGCAGGAGCACGGCCGCGCCACCTCTTTCTTTTGAGAATGTTCCTTGACCTTGTCGAAAGGAACGTGTGCCTTCGACAAGCTCAGG
>JACQTR010000102.1 GCA_016210705.1 Chloroflexota bacterium
ATAAGGAAGATTGACAACAACATTAAAAAAGCGTTACAATAGGCTAAGGTGAAAGATAGATGCCAAGCAAAAATTATTACGCCATATTAGGGGTAAACAAGAACGCCACTGATAAAGAGATCAAGCAGGCCTATCGGCGTTTGGCTCGGCGCTACCATCCCGACGTAAACCCGGGGGACAATACGGCCGAGGCCAAGTTCAAAGAGATCAACGAGGCCTACGAGGTCCTCTCCGACCCTGAAAAACGAGGGAAATACGATCAGTTTGGCGAGCGCTGGCAATATGCTGACCAGTACGCCCAGGCTGGCCAATCTGGCGGATTTCGTTGGGACTTTGGCAGAAGAGAGGCGCCCTTCTCATATCAGGAAAGTGACCTAGGCAGCATCTTCGAAGGTCTATTCGGAGGCAGGGGGTTCACCACCACCCGCAGGCCGCAACGCGGCCAGGACGTAGAACAACCTTTAGAGATAACCCTGGAGGAGGCCTACCAGGGTACTGCTCGCCTTTTGCAAATGGCCAGCCAGGAGCCTTGTTTAAGCTGTCAGGGCCGAGGGACCCTTAAGGGAGGGATTTGCCCCACCTGTGGTGGCTCAGGAGTCAACCTGCGACCGCGACGCTTAGAGGTAAAGATCCCGCCGGGAGTAAAAAATGGCTCCAGGATAAGAGTGGCTAGAGAGGGAGGCATGGGTTATGGCGGGGCCAGGGGCGACCTTTATCTGGTGATCTCGGTCAAACCTCATCCCCTATTTCAGCGTCAAAACGACGACCTTCACGTGGAAGTGTCGGTTCCTTTGACCGAGGCGATATTGGGGGGCGAGGTGGAGGTACCCACCCTCAAGGGTAAGGTAGCCCTCAAGATCCCTCCAGAGACCCAAAATGGGCGAGCCTTTCGCCTCAAGGGTCAGGGAATGCCCCATCTGGGGGACACCACCAGGGGTGATCTCTACGCCAAGGTGAGAGTGGTTCTACCCACCAAGCTAACCGAAACGCAAAAAGAACTATTCCAAGAATTAAAGCGCGAAAGTCCATCCTATGGATAAGGTTAAGAGATGGCCAAGATGAGTGAACGAAACAAAGAGGCCGAGGCTATGGATGCCTACTCCCAGGCGGTTACCTTCGCCGCCGAAAGGGTAGGGCCGGCCGTGGTCAGAATCGATATCGAGGGCGCGGGGGCATCCTTTGCCCGTCAGTCCCGTCCCAGTGGCGTGGGCTCTGGGGTCATCTTTGGCTCCGATGGTCGCATCCTGACCAACGCCCATGTCCTGAGTCGCGCCCAAAGGCTCCAAATCACCCTGGCCGATGGACGAAAGTTCAGCGCCGGCGTCATGGCTCGGGATACCGCCAGCGATCTGGCTGTCCTCCGCATTGGCGCCATCCATCTGCCCGTGGCCCAACTCTACGACGAGCCTCTGCGGGTGGGCCAGTTAGTCATCGCCATTGGCAATCCCTATGGTTTAGGCTGGACAGTGACGGCGGGGGTGGTCAGCGCCTTGGACCGAACCTTGGAGGCCGGCCAGGTACGGCTATCTGGCCTCATCCAGACCGATACACCCATAAACCCAGGCAACTCCGGAGGCCCTTTGGTGGATGCCCACGGCCGAGTGATAGGCATAACCACCGCCATGTTGCCCTTCGCCCAAGGGTTGGGGTTTGCTATCCCCACTAGCGCCATCTATCGGGTTTTAGGACGGGTAGTTACGCTACCACCCCGAGAATCCGAGATTTGGCTGGGGATCGGGAGCATGAAAACCGCCCTAGAGGGGGAACTGGCCCGGCAATTGAGCTGGGCCCAAAAAGAAGGGGTTCTGATTCTGGAGATTCATCCGGGAAGCCCAGCGGACACCGCCAGCCTTAAGGTTTCGGACATCATTGTCGCCCTCAATGGCCAGAAAGTGGCCGATGTGGAGACCCTACAGCGGGTCATGGGCCACCTCAAGGCTGGCCAAGCGGCGGAGTTAACCTTCTTCCGCGAGGGCAAGAAACGGAAGGTAACTGTTATCCCCGAGAGGAGACCAGAGGCAGAAAGGGTGTAATTATGGAAGATAGAGAGGCTTGCTACGTTATCAGCATTGCGGCCAGGATAGTGGGGGTTCACGCCCAAACCCTACGCTACTATGAGAGACTGGGCCTTATTGCCCCATCTCGCTCCCGAGGGCGAATACGGCTCTATTCTAACGAAGACATAGAGAAGGTACGCATGATCCAGCGCCTCATGGATGAGCTGGGGGTGAACCTGGCCGGGGTTGAGGTTATCTTACGCATGAGGCAGAGAATAGCGCAGATGGAACGGGAGCTGGAGGAGCTACGCCAAATCGTGGGGCGCAACACGCTGCCGGAGCCGTAGGAGGGATAAAAATGGGCGAGGCAATCTTTGGACTCGTGGGGGTTATATTGGGGGCGGTCTTGGCAAGCATGTTCGAGTTATGGCGTAGAGTGCTTGACGGCCAAGCAGCGGCTAGGGTCATCAGGATGGAAACAGCGGACAACCGCTACCGCATTGAACTTGTGCTCAATAAAAATTTCCATTGGGAGAATCTGAAGACTTCTGCCTGGGAAACTTACCGTCTTATTGTAGCTCCGTTCCTCGAAGAGTTAGAGTTCCATAATCTTAACAGGTCATATAGCTTAGACCAAATACCTAGAATGTTGTCCGCCGATGAAAAGAATGCCAGAATGCAGCAAATTTCTTTTCCAACGTCAAAAACTAGAAAGCAATTAGAGGATTGGCTGGAACAAACGAGAGGGCTAGGGAAGCGTCTTCGGCGTATAGAAGCTACAAATCCTTGGCGTCTTGTGGTCACATTGTTAACAAGTCGAAAAGTGGCTACTGAAGAGGAAATCCGAAAAGAGTTTAGGCTTGAGGAGAACGAACAAAAAACTGATGAGGTGCCACAACCATGACGAGACAAGAACGCTTTACCAAACCCTTTGTAGAGCCTTTTTGTTGTCATTGCGAGGAGCGCAGCGA
>JACQTR010000107.1 GCA_016210705.1 Chloroflexota bacterium
CGTCCAGGGCATAGACCCGCCCTCGGCCCAGACGGCGGGATAGGGGTATGGTGAAATAGCCCGGGCCGCAGCCGATGTCGGCTATCTTCTGATTAGGCTCCAAGGGCAGAAGGTCGAGCACCCTTTCTGGATCCAACTCCCGCTTCCGCTCCGGATGCTCCAGAATACCCATGTTTTGGACATTGAAGCGGTGGCGATTAGGCTTAGTGGGAGAGTTTACCGCGGTTATTGCTTCCTTTAGGTCTATTTGGCCGGTATAGAGAGCCTGGCCTATAATGGCTCCCTCCACCCTCAGTCGGGCCAGCCGTTTCAAATGGTCGATGCTGGCGATGCCCCCAGAGGCGATTATAGGTAAATCAGTCGAGGCCATTAGTTGAGCTATGGCGTTGAAATTGGGGCCGGTAAGGGTGCCGTCGTGGGCGATGTCGGTGTATATAATGCGCTTTATCCCCTGGGCAGCCATCAGGTTAACAAAGTCCTTAGCCAAAAAGCGGGTTTTCTCTTTCCAGCCGTGGGTGGCCACGTAGCCATCTCGAGCGTCTACGGCCAAAACAACGGCCTCACCAAAACGGGCGCAAGCTTCTTTAACCAAAGCAGGGTTTTCCACCGCTGCCGTGCCCAAGATCACTCGCTGTACACCCATGGCCAGCGTAGCCTCCACCGCCTCTATGTCGCGGAGGCCTCCACCTACTTGGACTGAGATAGAGACTGATTTGACTATAGCTTCGATGGTGGCGGTATTGACGGGTTTCCCTTTGTCTGCGCCATCCAGGTCTATTACATGCAACCGCGGTGCTCCCAGGGCCAGCCAGCCCAGGGCCACCGCCACCGGATCCTCAGAAAAGACCGTCTCTTGGTCGAACCTACCTTGGTAAAGACGAACACATCTTCCGTTACGCAGGTCGATGGCTGGAATTACTTCCACCTTGCTCCCTCGCCAACCATGCGCAGGAAGTTTTGGTAGAGGCGAAGCCCCCAGGCGCCGCTTTTCTCAGGGTGAAACTGAGTGGCCACCAGACGACCTTTGATGACGACGCTGGCGAAAGACACTCCGTAATCTGTCTCGCCAGCGACCAGAGATTGATCGGCCGGATCGGCATAATAGCTATGGACGAAATAGAAATGGGTTCCTTGGGGGATACCGTCAAAGAGGGGATGGGCCATTTTTTGGTTTAGCTGATTCCAGCCCATGTGAGGAACTTTGAGCCCAAGGGGCAATCTACGAACTCTACCCTCGAGCAGATCCAGACATTTGTGATCGCCACCCTCCTCAGTTGCTGAAAATAAGAGTTGCAGCCCCAGGCAAACGCCAAAAAAGGGCCGGTCCTCGGCTACTATCTGGCGAATGGGTTCTATCATCCTCAGGCTGTGGAGCCTTTCCATGGCAGCCGCCGCTGTGCCCACCCCGGGCATAATAACCGCCTCGCTGTGGAGAAGTTCTTTGGGGCTATGGGTGACTAAGGGAGTATAACCCAGGCGCTCGATGGCCTTGGCCACGCTGCGGAGGTTTCCTGCTCCATAATCTACGATGGCGATCATGACATTATTTTACCATGGCTGAGGCCTCAGCCCAAGGGTGGATTAAAAAGTCTCTCTTTTACCTTTGACCTGGTTTCGTTTTGTGCTATACTGTGCCAAATAGAGATCGCACCCTGGCCGGGGAGGTGGTTTCTATGGAGGAGCTCTATGTGGTCCGGGACAGGATAGAGCAGCTTCGGGCTCAAATCAATTACCATAATTATCGCTACTACGTCCTGGACAGCCCCGAGATCAGTGATGCAGAATATGATGAGCTTATGCGGGAGCTGGCCCGGCTGGAGGCCCAGTATCCCCAATTCATCACCCCCGATTCCCCCACCCAGCGGGTGGGGGCGCAACCTGTTGAGGCTTTCGGGGTGGTGCAGCATCCGGTGCCGATGCTCAGCCTGGCCAATGTCTTCTCCTATGAGGAGCTTCAGGCCTGGCATAAGCGGGTATCGGGGCTCTTGAGAGGTCAGAGCTTCGATTTGGTATGCGAGCTAAAAATGGATGGCTTGGCCGTGGCGTTAACCTATGAAGGAGGAAGATTGACCACTGGCGCAACACGGGGCGATGGTATGCGAGGGGAGGACATAACCCAGAACTTGAAGACGGTGCGCAGTATACCTCTGACCCTTAGTCAACCTACCCCACCTAGATTTGAAGTGAGGGGGGAGGTCTATCTGTCCAAAAAAGGCTTCGAAAAGTTGAACAAAGAGCGGGCCGACGCCGGGCTGCCTCTTTTTGCCAACCCACGCAATGCGGCGGCTGGCTCGGTGCGCCAATTAGATCCGCGCATTACGGCACGCCGTCCTTTAGACATTTATGTCTACGGGTTGGGATGGGCTGAAGGCGAGATGCCCCTAACTCACTGGGAGACCCTAGACTGGTTAAAAACCTTGGGTTTCAAGGTTAGCCCTCATAATGCGCTACTTGGCCACGTCAAAGAAGTTGAGGATTATTATCGCCATTGGGTAGAGCGGAGGGAGGGCCTAGAATATGAGACCGATGGAGTGGTAGTTAAGATCAATCCCATTGCCCTGCAGGGACAACTGGGGAACGTGGGTCGCGAGCCCCGTTGGGCGGTGGCCTATAAGTTTCCCGCTACCCAGGGTACGACACGTCTTCTTGATATCGGCATCAATGTGGGGCGCACGGGTAGTCTGAATCCTTACGCTATCCTTGAGCCGGTGCTGGTAGGAGGGGTTACTATTAAGCTAGCTACCCTCCATAACGAGGATGATATTCGGCGAAAAGACATCCGTGTCGGCGACACTGTAATTGTCCAGCGGGCGGGAGAGGTGATACCCCAAGTGATCGGACCTATAGTTACCAAGCGCACTGGTGCCGAGCGCCCCTTTGTGATGTCGGAGAGATGCCCGGCTTGCGGCACCTCGGTCGTCCGCCCTGAGGGCGAGGTTATGAGCTACTGCCCTAATAGTGCCTGTCCGGCCCAGGTCTTTCGCTCGCTCACCCACTTCGTCTCTCGCTCCGCCATGGACATCGAAGGGTTAGGGGAACAATGGTGCCTAGCGCTCATGGAAAAGGGCCTGGTGAAGGACCCCGCCGATGTGTACTACTTAACTAAAGAGCAACTTCTCTCTCTAGAGCGAATGGGCGACAAGCTAGCCCAAAATATATTGGATGC
Source organism: Chloroflexota bacterium (assembly GCA_016210705.1). Classification (GTDB taxonomy): domain Bacteria; phylum Chloroflexota; class Dehalococcoidia; order JACQTR01; family JACQTR01; genus JACQTR01. The sequence continues at coordinate 3,167 of JACQTR010000107.1, forward strand.
CATTGCCGCCAGCAAAGAACGTCCTCTGTCCCGGGTTATCTTCGCCTTGGGTATTCGCCATGTGGGGGAAGAGATGGCGGAGATTTTAGCCAAGAAGTTTGGCAGCTTAGAGCGTTTGGCCCAAGCATCCCTGAGTGAGCTAATGGCTATACCTACTATAGGCCCCAAGATAGCGGAAAGCGTCCACGCCTATTTCAGCCAAGAGGCCAACCTTCGTCTTATCCAAAAATTGGAACGGGCAGGCGTTAAGTTTAAGGGGCAGGTAACAAGCAAGGCTCTGCCCTTAACCGGGATGGAGTTCGTTTTTACTGGTAAACTGGATGCCTATTCTCGGAACCAGGCGGAGGCTCTCGTCAAAGAGCTGGGGGGAGAAACAGGGAGCAGCGTTACTAGAAAAACTGCTTATTTGGTGGTGGGGGCTGACCCTGGCTCTAAATTGGACCGAGCCAGAACTTTGAATATTCCCCTCCTTGCTGAGGCAGAGTTCCAACGTATTGTGAAAGAAGCTAAAGCCAAAGGCTAGCTGAAAAACCAAAGAGGAGGTAAAAAATGACCACCAGGGCATACGTCCTCATTGAAACGAACGTAGGCAAGACTCGGGAAGTGGCAACCGCTTTACAAGGTTTGGGGGGCATTAAAACGGTAGACGCAGTGACCGGCCCCTACGATGTTATCGCGGTGGTGGAGGCTGACGATCTAAACATCGTCGGTGATTTAGTCACCAAGAAGATCCATACTATCGGCGGCATTACCCGAACCGTTACTTGTCTCTCGGTGGGCATAGGAAGTTAGTCCTCAAAGGGAGCTGCTCACTAACGAAAGGGTTGGAGGATGCTGCAGAAACGGGAGTAGCGAAGTGACCAACGAAGATGTGATCTTCCAGGTGGAAGATGGCGTGGCCATGCTCACCCTAAATCGCCCGGACCGATTGAACGCCGTTAGCCCCGGCATGGAGGCGGGATTAGCTAGTGCTATAGCTGAGGTGCAAAATAACGATTCAGTGAGGGTTTTAATTCTTACTGGCGCTGGTCGGGGTTTCTGCTCCGGGGCTGATGTAGAGAGATTGGCTATCCGTGCCGCTGCTGCCGAAAAGGGGGAGAAGCGGCGTGCCGTTCTGCATCCCTTGGGTCGCCCCCGCGACTTTGTTCCATATCTTTTGCAAAGCCTGAGCAAGCCCACCATCGCTGCTGTTAATGGTATCGCCGCTGGCATGGGATTGGGGATCTGTCTGGCTTGTGATCTACGTATTGCTTCTGAAGAGGCTCGCTTTTCCTCGATGTTTATTCGGCGGGGGCTGATGCCGGACAATGGGGTTAGCTATTTTCTACCCCGAATTGTGGGAACAGCCAAGGCTTTGGAGCTGGCCCTTACGGGCGACATTATTGATGCCAAGGAAGCCCTAAGGCTAGGTTTGGTCAACAAGGTGGTTTCCCCTGAGGAACTGATGAGGGCAACCAAAGAGTTTGCCGTAAGGTTGGCCAAAGGTCCCACCATGGCATTAGAGTTGACTAGGCGGGCTATTTACCTAGGGGCTAGCGCCGATCTGGAGACAGTTTTGGAGTTTGAGGGCCGGGGTCAGGGCATCTGCTTCTCTACTGAAGACTTTGTGGAGGGGGCTAGGGCTTTTTTGGAGAGAAGGGAGCCTAAATTTCGGGGAATATGAGAGTACCGGGTGGGTGTCCATCGGAGTGGGGGCTGGTGTGGTGGTTAGGATGTTTCTATTTAGATAGGCCAGCGAATTATGGGCAAATTCTGTACAATAGTAAGC
>JACQTR010000106.1 GCA_016210705.1 Chloroflexota bacterium
CCGTGAGCTTCCACCAGGCGCTTGCAGACCAGCAAACCCAAGCCCAATCCCCTCGTTACCCTCCCGGCACTCTCCAGCCTTTCGAAGGCCTGGAAAAGACTCGCCTGCTGATCAGCGGGTATGCCAATTCCTTGATCACTTACGCTCACAAGCAGGTTTTCAGGTTGTCGCTGGACGGAAAGCCGCACCTCAGTTCCTTCGACGGAGTAGTTGATGGCATTATTCAGGAGGTTGCTCAGTATCAGTTCCAGCCTTGTCCTATCAGCATGCACAGCTGGGAGATCTTCAGGTATATCCAGCAGCAACTGGTGTTTGCCCGCGTCCATTCTTCGTTTTCCTATTAAGCTATTTATGGATTCTATAATATTAATTGGCTCCATGTGTAGAACCAAACGGTCGGACTGGTAGCGGGATAACTCGATCAGGTTATTCACGATATAATTTAAAGACTGGGCACTCAACACCGCCTCGTTGAGCATGCTGCGGGCATCCTCAGGAGTTATTCCCTCGGTCATCGCTGTAGCGAGGGCGGCTATCAGGACGGTCAAGGGCGTGCGTATCTCAGGGAAATAAAAAGGCTCAAGAGGCGAGGTTCGTTATTATTAAGTATTAAGATTAGGTATTAATTTGTAAGCCTTTATGTGTCCAGAGGCTTGACGCTTTAGGCCCTGGGGTCTATACTGTAATGCAGGTTAAATTGAGGTCTCAAATCGATCTCCCAGGCCCTTCCCGGTCCGCTGAGGCGGTTGATGACCAACGTTAGCCAAGTACAATAGGAGGAGGTCATCAACGTGGCTTTCGCGGATAAAACCCTTACCTGTGTGCAGTGTGGCAATAGCTTTGTCTTCACTGCTAGTGAACAGGAGCTCCACCGGACTCGGGGCTACACCAACGAGCCCAAGCGCTGTCCCACTTGCCGAGAGGCGAGAAGGTCAGAGCGTCAATGGGGCGGTGGCTACGAGGGCAGCTATCGGGTAAGCCGCAGGATGTTTCCTGTGGTTTGCGCCGAATGTGGCACCCAGACTGAGGTTCCCTTTGAACCAAGGGGGGATCGCCCAGTCTATTGTAGCGATTGCTTCCGTAAGACGAGGCAACCACGCACAGCGCGGTACTAGTTAAAGTATGATCCGGTCATAGCCGTTTCTTAGGTTAACTACGCCAAACGTAGAGTCCTCTAGAGAAAACCCTAGAGGACTCTACGTTTTTTGGAGGTGGCAGGTATCGTTTAGAAGCGTCACCGCGAGGGTGGAGTTACCTTCCTCGATAATGTTGATGGCGCAAGTATCCTGCCGGATGCGCCCCACATATCCTAGATCTAGGCCCAAGACAGTGCCCAGAAGCACTTTACAAACCATGTGATGCGATACCAGAACAACTGTCTGGCCTCTATGACGCTCCAAGGTCTGATTTAAGGCAGCCCAGGCCCGCTGGCGGACTTGGGTTAAGTTCTCCCCTTCCGGCATCTGAACTATCGAAGGGGTTTGCAGCCAAAGCCGATAAAGCTCAGGATACTTTCCAGCAACCTCTTGAGGCGTAAGCCCCTGCCACAGCCCATAATCTATATCGATCAGCTCAGGGAGGGTTTGAGTAACCAGGTCGCTTGCCTTGGCGATAATGGACGCCGTGGTAAAGGCGCGACGCAAAGGGCTGGCGTAAATAGCCTCCACCTCTACTTGAGTCAATCTGCGGGCAGCTGCCTCAGCTTGCTCTATTCCGGTCTCGTTCAGCTCCAAATCTATCCTACCCCGGAACCGCTCAACGCGATTCCACTCTGTTTGGCCGTGGCGCACCAGAATGATACTGGTAAAGTTCATTCTCTCCTCCGATACCGCCATAACTTTCCCAGGGCTTTAGCTGCAGCGTCAATGCTGAAAAATACCGGTACTTTAGCCTGAAGGCAGCGGCTTTGCTCCCGGATCAGGAGACGAACACCCTCCTCCGAAGCGTGAGAGCGCAATACCACCGCCAGGGGCTTTTCTTGAGCCGCGGCCACTTCAAGAAGGGTTTCCACCTTCCGTTGCAGGGGAGCTTGGCCCTCGGGGCTGCTGAAATACTGAAGGTCTACCACACAAATTCCTACGTCCACCATGGGGTCGGCCAGCAACAGTTCCAAGGCTCGGCGATAGATATGTGTCGGCCCCAAGTGTCCTCCCTGAAGATCGATGGGATTGCGGACGCTCCGTCCCACCTCTGGCAGCAAGCGTCTGAGCTCGGCCAGAGTATTCTCAGAAAGAGAAGGCACCTGAAGACCTGCCTTTTCTAAAGCATCGGCAGCGTTTACACTGGCTCCCCCTCCACCCCCAATAAGACCCACCCTTGGGCCATTAAGGACAGGGAGATAATAGAAGGCCAAAGTCACCTCCAGCATCTCCTCCATACTGGCTACGGAGATGGCTCCGCTCTGCCGAAAGAAGGTATCCCAAACCTCTTCCTGTCCGGCCAAAGAGCCCGTATGAGACAGAGCAGCCCTACTGCCAGCCTTGGTAAAGCCGCTTTTGAGTATTATGAGGGGTTTCGTCTCAACACAGTGCCTAGCCGCTTTCATAAAGCGACGCCCGTCGCGGAGGCCCTCGATGTAGGCCCCGATGATCTGGGTTTCGGGGTCATCGGCCAGGTAATCGAGGAAATCCTCAGCGGTCAGATCGCAGCCATTGCCATAGCTGATGACCTTGCTGAAACGCAGACCACGCCAGGCACCACCCCGAGCGAACTCGATGGCATGACCACCGCTTTGAGAAACAAAAGCCACCGAGCCCGAATCCCCAGGTAGCTCCCGACTGTTGGTCAAGCCAGCGCCGGGACAATATATGCCCATGCAGTTGGGCCCCAGCACTTGGATCCCCGCTTGACGGGCGATCTTCACCACCTCCGCCTCCAGCCGTTCTCCCTCCGCGGTGCCAGCCTCCCTGAATCCGGCACTAAAGATGTGGACAACCTTAACCCCCTTAGCGGCACAGTCAGCCATGACCTGGGGAACTACCGGCGCCGGGACGATGATGATAACATAGTCCACCGGATCGGGGATTTCCTTTATGCTGGAATAAGCCTTAAGTCCCAATATTTCCTGGGCGCGAGGGTTTACCGGATAGATAGGACCAGGGAAGGGGAAATCCACCAGACGCGACAGCCAGGTATCGGCACCGGGGCGTTCATCGGCAGAGGCCCCCACCACGGCGATGGAGCGGGGATGGAAAAGCTCGCTTAAATTGACCACTGGCTATCACACCTCAATATGATTATATTTTCCTTTGTCAACCCTACCGCGATCTTAGCTCTTCGGTAGTGTACACACCTGGAGTTGAGTTCTACAATGTATTATAGACTAGGGATGAAGGGCCCTAAGGAGCAGAAATGATACAAATAGATGGAGCCACCAAGTCGGGGAGTGGCACTATCCTGCGCTACGCCGTTAGCCTGTGCTCCCTATTGGGAGAAGAGCTGCACCTGACCAACATTAGGGCCAAAAGGGAAAAGCCCGGCCTTCAGCCTCAACACCTAAAATCGGTGGAGGCCTGTGCCCAGATGGCTGGCGGCCAGACCCAAGGAGCCATCCGGGGTTCTCAGGAGCTGATCTACAAGCCGGGACCTACGATCTCAGGGGGCCACTACCAATGGGACATCGGCACTGCCGGCTCCACCACCATGTTGGCCATGACTGTGCTCCCTTTGGCCTGCTTTTCCGGGCAGCAAACAACCTTTACCATCTCTGGAGGGCTTTTTCAAGACTCAGCCCCATCGGCTCACCATATGGAGCATGTACTCCTGCCCATTTTAAGCAAGATGGGCATTAAGGCCGAATTAAGGATAGTTCGTCCTGGATATGTCCCGCGGGGCGGCGGCATTATTGAGTTAAAGGTTCAGCCGGCCGGGGGAAGGCTCACACTACTACGCTTGCTAGAACTGGGCCAGGTAAGGCGAATTCAGGGTATCGCCCTATCCTCTAACCTTAAAGAGCGACAAGTTAGCCAGAGGATGGCCGAAACCTGCCAGCGATGGCTGAAGGGCAAGGGCTACAGCGCCCAGATCGAGGCTGAAGAGGACGACACGGCAGTTCAAGCGGGGGCCAGCCTCGCCCTGTGGGCCGAGACCGATGCCGGCTATATCCTGGGCGCCGATCGAGCGGGAAGGCCAGGGAGAAGCTCCGAGGAGATCGGTCGTTACGTAGCTCAAAGCCTTTTGGAGGACATCGCCACCGGAGCCACGGTGGATCGCCATTTGGCCGACCAATTGATCATCTACGCCGCCCTGGCCCAGGGAACCAGCGAGTATATAATACCCAGGGTTACCGACCACGTGGATACCAACCTTTGGCTGGTGGAGCAGTTCGGGGCCAAATGGGAGTTGGAAGGCAATAGGGTAAGAATCCAGGGCATCGGCTATGGCGGAAAATAGCCTCGGGAAAGGGGAGGGGCTGGGCCAGGCGGCGAGAGATCTGCGCTACCTCCTGGATCACCTATCCCCCAAGGGCTACCAGAAGCGCAGCTTGGTGCGGCTGGTGGGAGATCGCTACCTTTTAGACAAGGAACAAAGGCACCTCCTTTACCGGAGCCTTTGTTCTCGAGAGGAAGCGGAGCGCCGCCGGGCAAAGCTCCTCCCTCCACAAGCGATGAGGGGTAAAAGACTCGCCATCGATGGCCACAATGTGATAATCACCATAGAGAGCGCTCTCAACGGAAAGCCCTTAGTCCTTGCCGACGACGGTTTAGTGCGGGACATATCGGGGGTGTTCGCTCGTTATAAAGAAAGCGAGGCTACCCACCAGGCCTTGTCCCTTATTTTTGAGGTATTGCTCCAGTATCCGCCACAAAGCACCCTGTTTCTCTTCGACTCCCCCCTCAGCAAAAGCGGCGAACTGGCTAGAAGGGTTCGCCAGGAACTCGAAGAACGAGGGTTAATAGGCGAGGCCCGAGCGGTGGCCGGTCCAGCCGGGGAAATGCTAAAATACGCTGAAATCATAGCTACCAGCGACTCCATAGCCATAGATAAGGCAGAGAGGGTCATCGACCTCGCTGGCTACATAATAAACGAGAAACTCCACAACGAGTTAATCACTTTGTAAAGAGGGGCGCCATGTATAAACTCATCGATACCCACGCTCATCTAGAGGAGATAGAGGACTTGGAGGCAGCCTTAGATCGGGCTAAAGCGGCGGGAGTAGTGGCCATAGTGGCCGTGGGCATGGACTACGAATCCAATCAGAAAGCCCTGGAACTTTCGGCTAAATATGACTCATTCATTTATCCGGCCTTGGGGCTTCACCCCTGGGAGCTGGGAAGTATGGGCTCCGAGGAGGTTCAGCACCTTTTGCGTTTTATAGAGGAAAACATCGCCAGATCGGTGGCCGTAGGTGAGATCGGTCTGGACTACGATAAACGGGTTATTAAAGTCGCTAGCAAAGATCGCCAAAAGGAAGTATTCAAAGACGTTCTGATGCTGGCCCGAAAGTATAATAAGCCAGCCCTCATTCATAGTCGCTACTCGTGGAAAGACGCGCTGACATTAACTCAAGAGGCCGGAGTGAAACAGGCGGTTTTCCATTGGTACGCTGGGCCATCCAGCGTCCTTCGGGAGATAGTGGCCCAGGGTTATTTCATTTCGGCCACCCCCGCCGCCCAATACCATGAGGAGCACCGGCGCGCGGTCAGGGAGGCGCCTTTAGACCATCTCCTCCTGGAAACGGACTGCCCCGTGGAGTATGGAAGAGAGACCAGGTATAAGTCGGAGCCGGCCGATATTTTGCGGAGCCTAAAGGCTGCAGCCGAGCTCAAGGGGCTGGAGGAGGGCATTGTGGCTGAGGAGACGACGAAGAATGCTCTTAAATTCTTTGGTTTGGCTTAGAAGGGCAAGCAAAACTTCTTACTCTGCCCACGAGTTCAAGCTATCAATCGCCCAAACACGATGAGCCTCGACACTTCTGGTGCAAGCTATTTCAGTGAAACCAAGTAGACCTGCAACTCTTTTGATAAGTTGACCGCATTTCATTCATTCTTAGTCTGCTCACACTTTTCCAAGAGTGCTTCCATTTTTCTGGCCAAGTCGATAAGCTCCGGCCACGATGAACCCGTGACAATATCTTGAGCGTGTGCCAACTTGTTCCTGATATTTTCGGCCGATTTCAATAGTTGCCTTAGATGCTTTTTAGCCTCGCTGGAGTTAAAGCCAATGCAATCTAGGATCGGTGGTTTTTTGAGAATTAACTCTTTCTTGTCGCAGAATTGCAGGTAATCTGCTAAATCAAGAGCCTCATTTTTAGCCTGCCGCTCAGCTTTCAATTTCTTTGCCTTTTCCAGACGTTTACCATTGAGACTCCTATGCCAGGAATCCCCAGGATAAAAATCCTTAACAATACGCAGGAGCTGCATTTCAAGCAGGCTCACCAATCCAAACAGTAACATACGCATGGGAATTTTCTGCAAATCTCCCCATGTAACGATGCCCGTTACTCGTTTGCGATCCTGAACAAATGCCCTGTGAGGAGCGGCACGAAGTACGGGGAGAAGATCAATCAACGGCATCGATTCTGCTATCAACTCTCGTGGCTGAAAAGGGCGCTGATACCTCCTGCATGGTCCACTTTCGAGGCTTAAGCGCCCTACATAGCCATAGACTACACCTTTATCCTCTATCCCCAAAACATCAAAGTCGAGTTGGTCCATCCGCCTCCGAACAACAGAGGCATCCTCATCAGCTTGGCAAGACTGAAGTTTTTCAGCAACGTGCCTTACAGTTATACTGTCTTCAAACAGATCTCGTAAATCTTGAGAGCTCGATTTGAGATGCTTCATTGGATTTGACATATTTGTGCCTCTATTTCTGTCAAAGTGTTAGCTTATCCAAGGCAGGCAAAGCGTTTTTACGAAATTGCACATTCTATTATATGACATAAGCATGTGATCGACTAACTTCATTTACGCCTTTAATGTTTAGGCCATAGGATATGAATTTTCAAAGATTTAGAAAACAAAACCGAATTCAAAGTTGGAAACAGAGGTAGGCAGCACGATATTCCACTGGCTCTGGCCTGAGCTTCCACCCCAGTTAAAGGTTGGGGGGGAGGATATTGCCCAAAACTTTGCCCAACTTTGTCTCCATATCCGAGCGCGATTGGCGGAGATGCCCGCCGGCGAAGAGAAGGCGAGCTTAGAACTCTCTGCCGCCCATTGGGTGTACGACTTCATCAGGGCCAATATAAAAAGGGGTCGGCTCTTTAGCCTGGATGC
>JACQTR010000109.1 GCA_016210705.1 Chloroflexota bacterium
GGAAAGGAGAAAAGCCATGAAAAGCAGCATCGGAAAAAGGTGGAAGAAAGGGTTAGTAGCGCTCCTAATGCTCTCTTTGCTAACCATTCTGATTTGGGGCATGGCGGCAAAAGTGGGGGCGGGCCTCCCTGATCCAATCAGCGGGTTCCGGGCGCTGAGTGGTGCCGCAGCAGCCTCTTTTGTTGTCCCCGATGATATGCAATTGACCCAAAGCTTCCTCCTTGATAAATATGGTCTTACTTATGAACGTTACCAGCAATACGTTGGCCCTGCCCAGGTTTTAGGCGGGGAGATTACCCTCTATCGAGCTGATTCCGGCACTATTGCCACCGTCATCGGTGCCCACTTCCCGGGTCTTGTAGCGCGTAACGTTGCCCGCCTGTCGGCAGCGGAGGCTGTTGGTATTGCCGATCGTGACCTAGGCCCTGGAGAAGAGCAGGGCAACGGCTCTTCTCCAACGAACGCCACTGGCCTAGTTGATAACAATGGCAGCCCGGCGGTGGAGCGGAATGTCGATCTAATGATCGACCCTCAAGGCGGACAGCTTTTCTTCCGCGTGGAGACTCGGCGCTTCGCCAGCCGCTGGGTCCACTGGATCGATGCCGAGAACGGGCAGATCCTTAATAAGTACGACGCCATCGAGACCGATGGCTACGGCACCGGCGTCAAGGGCGATACCAAGGACCTTGACGGGGCGGACAACAGTAACGGCCTTGGCACTGACGACCTGACGACCTACCACAGCGCATCGGGGCACGGTGCCACTGGCCCCCACTACGACCTCTTTTCTACGGATAACCGCCAGAAGACCTACGATGCCCACAATGGCACTGCGCTTCTCTATTACACCACCGACACTGATAACCACTGGGTCAACGTGACCGCGGATCGCAAGTCTCCCGGCCAGCCGGCCTTAGTTGATGCCCAGTACTACGCCAATACCACCGATGACTTCTATCAGGCCATTTTCGGCTGGAATTGGCTAGCCCATTATGCAGGGGGGATGCAGTCGGTAGGCCATTATTCCAGGAACTACAACAATGCCTTTTGGAATGGCACCTATGTTATTTATGGCGATGGCGATGGTAGCAGCTTCCGGGAGTTCAGTGGAGGGTTGGACGTGGCGGCCCACGAGCATACCCATGGAGTGACCGACGCCACTTCTAAACTAAACTACCAGGATGAGTCGGGCGCCCTCAACGAGGCCTTCTCCGATATGATGGGCAACAGCGCCGAGTTCTTCGCCAGCGAACCCACTTCCAGCAACTGCGTGACCAAGCCCTTGACCTCGATAAGCCAGGGACAAGTGGGCTGCGCCGACTGGTGGATTGGCGAAGACGTCTACCTGCCCAGCGATGCGGCGCCCGGCTTCCGCAACATGGCTGACCCTCGAGAAGACGGCGACCCCGACCACTATAGTGAGCGCCAGATCGGTGGCAGCGACAACGGGGGCGTCCATACCAACAGCGGCATCCCCAACCACGCCTATTTCTTGTTGATTAACGGCGGAAAGAACGCCGGCTGTGACGGCTCTCAATGGAAGTTGGCGAGCGACACCCACACTCACGCCGCCGACTGCGGCGTCAGTGTCGCTGGCATCGGGCTGGACAAGGCCGAGGCCATCTTCTTCACCGCCTTCATAGGGCTGCCCAAGAATGCCACCATGAGCAACGCTCGCGATGGCACCGTGGCGGTAGCCAGTTCATCACCGTATAGTGCTGCCGACTGCACCTCCGTCGTGGACGCCTGGCAGGCCGTTGGTGTGTCGGGCTCGGCAACCTGTCCGGGATCCCCTACGCCCACGCCCACGGCTACGCCAACAGCTACGGCTACGCCTACTGCTACACCAACGCCCACGAGTACACCAACGCCAACCGGCACCATGCATGTGGGTGACTTGGACGGCGTCAGCACCTTGAAGGGCAAAAGCGGAAAGTGGTCGGCTTCGGTGACGGTTACCGTTCACGATTCGAGCGAGGCTCTTGTGTCTGGCGCTTCCGTGAACGTAAGTTGGAGCACGGGTAAGACGGCTTCAGGTACCACCAATAGCAGCGGGCAGGTAACCTTTGGCTCTGGGTCGTTGAGCAGCGGCACTCTTTCGGTTAGCCTAACCGTTACTAATGTTACCTCCACGGCGTTCACCTATGACGCTTCCGCTAACCACGACCCGGATACCGACAGCAATGGCACTACTATCACGGTGAATAAACCCTAGGTAGCAGCATCTTGGGTGCGTATAGTAGTAACACCTTTAGGAGGTTGCCATGAAGAAGCGTTGGATTTTAGCGTTGGTCATAGTGGCAGTGCTTACCCTTGGTGTGCTGCAGTTCACAGTTTTGAGTGGCGGCCCAGCATTGGCGGCTGGTCCTGGCGCCGGAACTGGCCCTTGGATAGCCGGAGATGATGCCAACTGTCCCAGCCCTGATCAATACGAGTTGATCAACACCAATAGCGGCAAGGCGCACTGCTTCCGGAGATAATCGGATAGCGTTCTGCCGTAGCCTTGCGCCTAGCGGCTTTGCACCGCCTGCTGTGTATGTTCGGTTAGCCACTCCACCAACGGCCGCAGGTCGTCGGCTAACCCCAGGTCGTCGGCGTGAATCTCATGGGTCTTGTCACCGCGCCATAGCGTGAGGGTGTAGTTGATGCAATCGCGGCATTGGGGCGTGCGCTGGCCCTCTGGCTGGGAGAAAAAGTCGCTGGCATCGATTAACTGGACGAGGGCACTAATCTCGGGCTCGGCCAAAGTCATCTGAACTTGGCGGTCGGTGCGCAGGTCACGGAAGATCGCCTCCCCGCTGCTCCGTATCACGGCGCTGAGCTGGAAGCCGGTGATGCCTCCCTCTTGATCAAAGGAAAGCTCCCATGCCACCGCGGGCGTAGCCTCAAGGGTAGGTTCTTTTCCCCCTGACGAGGGAGAACCCCCACAGGACACAGCTGTCACCGCGAAGAATATCCCAACAATGAAAAAGCTAACAGTTGTTAACATTTGAGGCAGAATTTTGGCCTCCTCTTTATTTTCCTACGCAGAACTGGCTGAAGATGGCCTCTAAAAGGCCCTCGGCCACCGTCTCTCCGGTTATCTCACCCAAGGCGTTGATGGCAGCGGTGAGGTCTATGGTGATAAAGTCGGCGGGCAGGTTGGCCTCATAACTGGCCAAGGTGGCGGTGAGATGTTTTGCCCCTCGTTCCAGGGCGTCCTTGTGGCGGGGGTTGCTCACTAAAGGGGCGTCAGAGGTTATGATCTTGCCCGCCAAAACCGTGCTTACCATAGCCCTCTCTAGATCGGGGATGCCCTGGCCAGTGAGGGCCGAGGTGGAGACTTGCGGCCAGGCCAGATGGGTTAGAGAGGCGTGACGCGGAAGATCGGCCTTGTTAGCTACCACTAGCGTCGTTTTATCACCTATAAATGCCTTAATCTCCTCGTCTTGGGCGGTTAATTGCTCACTGGCGTCCACCACCCACAGTAGTAAGTCGGCCTGCTCAATGGCGCGATGGCTTCGCTCCACTCCAAGATGTTCCACCAAGTCCTTGCTGACGGCGATGCCGGCGGTGTCCACCAAGATGAAAGGCACCCCTTTGAGATTCACTATCTCCTCAAGAGTGTCCCGGGTGGTTCCGGGTATCGGAGTAACGATGGCCCTATTTTCTCGCAATAGACAGTTCAGGAGGCTGGATTTGCCCACGTTGGGGCGTCCTACGATGGCGGTGCGTACCCCCTGGCGATAGACCATGCCACTATCGGCGGTGGCTATGAGCTGATCTATGGCGGCTTGAGCTCGCCTTAAGGTAGGGCCGATGTCTTGGGGAGGCACCTCGTCCTCAGGGAAATCGATGGTGGCGGTAAGGTAAGCCAGAACTGACGTAAGCTCCGCGTTCAGGGTCTTTACAGGCTTCGAGAGTCGGCCACCTAGCCCTTGTAGGGCGAGCCGCAGGCTGGCCGCGGTCTTAGCCCGAATTACATCCAGTACTGCCTCGGCTTGAGCCAGGTCAATACGTCCGTTGAGGAAAGCGCGCAGGGTAAACTCACCGGGTTGGGCCAGCCTGGCCCCTCCACGAAGAACCAGCTCTAGAATGCGCTGTAGGGGTAGCGGGCCTCCGTGGGCGTTGATCTCTACCATGTCCTCGTGGGTATAGGTATGAGGGGCAGCCATGTAGGCCACCAACACCTCGTCCACCACCTCTCCCGAGGTGTCGATGATATGGCCGTAGACTAGACGGCGATGAGATAGGCGACGGGGGAAAAGCCTCTCTGCAATGGCTTTAGCCTCGGGTCCACTAAGTCGCACGATGCCAATGCCTCCCTCGCCTATGGGGGTGGATATGGCGGCGATGGTATCCGTGTTAGGATTCAAGGACTTTCTCACTACCTTGACTCGCCCGTAATCTAGGGCCTATGATTGTGCTATAAGGGGATTGTAGCACAGGACTTTGCCCCCTTCAACGAGACGAGGGGTTCTGATGAATAGCTCTCTAATCAAAAAAATAGGGCAGTTTGGAGCCCTGGCCTTATTTTTCTCTGTAATTTGGGTCTTAGCCCAGGCTTGGGGTGAGAAGGAAGAAGGCTTGCCGGGAAGGGCACCAGATTTTGTGGTGGAGGGTGGGCCTGCTGCCTCGGGGGAAAGTCTCAGCCTTGTTTTGGGGGAAGACTTAACCAATATCCCACAAACATCTGAACTTGTCTGTGTTGAGAAAGAGCCAGGGGAAAGAGTGATCGTCGTCGACCCTGGTCATGGTGGGCCCTTTGAGGTGGGCGCTGTCCACAGGAACGCTTGGGGCGAGGCCGACGTAGTGGAAAAAGAGGTTAATCTTAAGATAGCCCTTGTGCTGCGCGACCTGCTATCGGGCGATGGCTACGAGGTAGTTTTGACCCGAGACGGCGACACCGGCGCTCTCGATCCCGAAGCCGCCGACACCTTTAGTGGCTATCGCCGAACTAGGGCCGATCTCCAGGCCCGGGTGGACATAGCCAACTCCGCCTGTGCCGACCTTTTTATTTCCGTCCACAATAATGGCTCTACCTCTCCAGGCGAATCTGGGACAGAGGTTTGGTATTCCAAGGATCGCCCCTTTGCCGCGGAGAACCTGGCTCTGGCTCGCCTCGTCCAGGCTAATTTGTTGGCCCAACTAAGGGAGGTAGGCTATAGTTCTAGAGATCGTGGAGTAAAGGACGATTCCAACTTTCGGGTGTTCCAAGGCAGAACCTACAACCTCTTTGTTCTAGGGCCCGGACGACCAGGGGCTCGTGCGACCCAGATGCCCGGCATCCTTGGTGAATCCATCTTCGTATCTAACGACGTAGAGGCTAGCCTGCTCCAGCAGGACAGGGTTATCGAGGCTATAGCCCAGGGTTACTACCAAAGCATAATTAGCTACTTCGAACAGCGGAATACTGCTGCTTCTTAAGACTTTCTGAATCACTAGCATTCGCCTGCACCCCAAGTCTTGACAAAATTTGTAACAGCTATTACATTGTAACAACTGATACAAAAAGTCACGACGCATGGGATGGTTGCTGTTTATTTATCGGGTCCCCAGCGAGCCCTCTCGCAATCGCGTTACCATATGGCGCGAATTGAAGCGGTTGGGAGGTTTTTACCTCCAACAATCGGTTTGCATTCTTCCTAATTATGCGCCTTTGGAGGGAGCTTTAGTGGCTTTAGGTACACGCATTCGGGAGTGGGGGGGACAATCGCACTTATTGTCGTTGACGTCTCTGAACGAGGAGGAGGAAAAGAAAATTATTGAGGGCTTTCAAAAGGCTCGAGATAAAGACTATGAAGAGATCATCGAGCAATGCGATCATCTATTTGAGGAACTGGCCCGCGAGACTGAACAGCAGAACTTTTCCTCGTCTGAAGTTGAGGAGAATGAAGAGGACTTGGAACGTCTTAAGCGCTGGTTCCATCGGGTGCAGGATCGGGACTGGTTTGGAGCATTGGGAGGGGAGGCTGCGAAAAAACGGCTAGCCGAAGCTGAAGTGGCGCTGGAGGTATTTTCGCAAAAAGTATACGAGCTAGAGAACTTCAGTTAACTACAAGAAAAATGGAAACCAGGGCAGGAGCAAAAGGGATGACAGAAATTTCTAAAACTGCCTATACTGGGGCTATGGAAGAGGCAAAGGCTACCAGGGTCTGGGGCCTCCAACGCAATGTATTTGTTCTAGGTCTGGCCAGCTTCCTCCAGGACGTCAGCAGCGAAATGGTTTACACCATCCTGCCTCTGTTTCTGGCCAACGTCCTAGGCGTAAAGACCTCCGTCATCGGCCTTATCGAAGGGGTTGCTGATAGTACTGCTACCCTCCTTAAGGTGGTGAGTGGCACGCTCAGCGACCGCATTGGCCATCGAAAGGCCATGACGGCTTGGGGCTATGGCCTTTCCGCCATCTCCAAGCCCTTCCTTTACTTTGTAAGGGCTTGGGGTTTGGTGTTGATATTGCGCTTCGTGGATCGGGTGGGGAAGGGGGTGCGCACCTCGCCTAGGGATGCCCTCCTAGCTGATTCTGTCACTCCTGAAGAGAGAGGGAAAAGCTTTGGCTTTCACCGAGCTATGGACAGTGCGGGAGCGGTCGTTGGCTTGGCCGGAGCGGCTGTAATCGTTTATCTCATAGAGAAGGGAGGCCTCCAGCTAACGCGGAGCGCCTTTCAAACTTTAGTTTTAGCGAGCCTGATACCGGGGGTTTTAGGCGTTCTCATTATCCTTCTGTTTGTCCGAGAGGCAGCTCGGGTTAGAGGCGGGCCAAAAGGTCCAACATCCGACGCGGGGGCTGAGCAACCATTCAATGCGCGTTTTAAGGTTTTCTTGGGCATAATGACCCTGTTCACCCTGGGCAACAGCAGCGATGCTTTTCTGCTGTTGCGGGCCCAAAATTTGGGGGCGTCTGTTTTCCATATTCTCCTCATTTTAGTTCTATTTAATGTAGTCTATACCGCTATCTCCTATCCCGCCGGCAGGCTCTCCGATCGTCTGGGGAGACGAGCCCTCATGATTGGTGGTTGGGGAACCTATGCTCTGATCTACTTCGGGTTTGCCGCCGCTTCCACTTCGTGGCAAGTTTTGGCTCTATTTGGTTTTTATGGCATATATTACGGGGCTACGGAAGGAGTGGCTAGGGCCTTTGTCGCCGATATGGTGGGTGCTGGAAAGCGAGGAACCGCCTACGGACTATACAATGGGGCAATTGGGGTAACGGCTCTTCCTGCCAGCGTCATAGCCGGCTTTCTTTGGCAAACGGTGAGCCCGGCCGCCCCTTTCTATTTTGGAGCTGCTTTGGCCGCTGTGGCTATGGTGCTTTTGGCTAGCCTGGTGCGAGAATAAAGCTCAGCGTTGTCATAGCCAACACCTTCTGTTAATATGATTCCTGCGGGGCGTGGCGCAGCCTGGTAGCGCGCAGCGTTCGGGACGCTGAGGCCGGAGGTTCAAATCCTCTCGCCCCGA
>JACQTR010000110.1 GCA_016210705.1 Chloroflexota bacterium
ATCTAGCCTTTCTCGTTTGGTGGTGGCGATATCGTTTCCAGCTTAGTCGGTGGCTCATGATGCAAGGGATCACGGCCCTTTTCTTCATTCCCTGGCTCCTTTACGCTCTGCGCTCCTCTGCCCAGATAACGGCTTTTGTCATTAAGGTTCAACCCACACCTCCTCACCTTTGGGACATTTGGGAGCAACTAGGTATCATCGTTAACGTCGGCGATATGGTGAGAATGACGGAGGCGCGCTGGGTCGGCTTGGGAGTAGGGCTTTTGACCGTAGCGGGGCTCTGCGGACGATGGCGAGCGAATATAAAATTCTCTGGGATAGGGGTTCTGGTTATTTCTTACCTCCTGCTTCCATTAGGGATAGCGTCGGTCTTCTTTTTCTTCAGGCCCTACTTTGTTAGGCCCCGCTTTTTCCTTTTTTTGACCCCCGTCTATCTTTTTGCTTTGGCTTGGGTTTTGGTCAAAGGTTGGGATCGGAAGAGGTGGTTTGGGTTTGTGGCTACCCTCATGGTGGGGGGCCTTCTGATCCATCCGCTGAACTATACCTATTATGTGCAAGAGAACCTGGTGGAGGCCAACGCTATACAGGTGGCCAATTTTATGGATAAATACCTTCGGCCGGGAGATGGGGCTATCTTCCAAGGCTTTTGGCAATTAGGCTATTTTCATACGAATCTGGGGTCGCGAGCACCGTACGGCTATGACCTAATGGATGTCGGTATCGAGGATATGCCCCGTTTGTTTCAAAGACACTCTAGGGTTTGGTTGGCTATGTATAAGGCAGAGACTTGGGATCCCCGTTACCCTCTGGAAGAATGGTTAGATAGAAATGCTTATAAGGTTATAAACGCCTGGGTAGGAGATACTCGTCTTGGCCTATACACCATGACGACTGTGCCCCTAGTCGAGGCCCCCCAGAGGGTGAACTTTGGCAATAAAATGGACTTAGTTAGCAGCGCCTGGGGCCTCTCTTCGGTTCGGTCGGGGGATATAATTCCCGTTTGGCTGCGGTGGCGGGTGCTGGAGAGGCCCCAAGCAAATTATACTGTTTTCGTTCACTTGACAGATGCCCGAGGCAATTCTTGGCCTGGTTTCGATAGCGAACCTGTAAATGGTCTGCGGCCTACCTCGTCTTGGCAGTCAGGCGAAGAGATAGAGGACCGCCATGGATTTTTGGTGGCCTGGTCGGTTCCCCCAGGTCCCTATGTCTTGACCATCGGGCTTTATGACCCTCAAATTGATCAGCGCCTGCCCATGGTGGATGAAAGTGGTCAGGTGGTGGGAGATGTGTTGTCCCTGGGGACCGTTGTTGTGGATGGCCTTGGGGGGGAAGATGTGTTCGTCCGTAATTCGAAAAGCGTCGCTTGGGGAGATGGCCTTGAGCTCTTGGGTTATACTCTTAGTAGCGACCAGTGGCGTCCGGGCCGGAGTATCCCCATAAAAACCGCCGAAGGCCTCAGTGGGCTGACCCTTCCAGATCGGTACCCGAAGTCCGGTGACCTTTTGCTAGTGACCCTTTATTGGCGGGCCCAAACTCTCCAAGTACGGGACTACTGGCTCTTGTTGCGCTTGGTGGATAAAGAGGGTAGAGTTGGGGCGACTCTCCAAGGCCCCCCGGTTGGGGGGCTATATCCAACCCCGCTTTGGCCTCCTGGTGGGATCGTGGTAGAGGAGGAGGAGATAACCATCGACCAAAGGGTCTCGGCTGGACGCTACTTTTTGGAGGTGAGCCTATATGATCCGGGAAGTGAAAAGTGGCTGCCTTTAGGTTCTTCTTCCAACTCTTGGCTGCGCCTGGCCGAGGTTAAGATAGCTCTTGGGGATTGATTTGATGGGTGCTACGGGTTATAATTTGCTATGGAGCGTATTTATTTTTCCTCATTTTTCTTGTCACCCTTTAGCCCAGAGCGAGGGCGTGGAGAGAGTATCTTTGGGTGATAGCTGGGGAGGGTTCCCCTCTAGGGAAGATCACCTTAAAGAAGCTTGCGGCATCTTTGGGGTCTGCGCCCCAGGCGAGGATGTAGCCCGAATTTCCTTTTTCGGAATATATTCCCTACAGCATCGTGGACAAGAAAGCGCCGGCATCGCTACCGCCGATGGCCAGAGAATATACTGCCATACGGGGATGGGGTTAGTGTCTCAGGTATTCGACGAGCCTATCTTGGGGCGATTGCCGGGTGTTGTGGCCATAGGTCATAATCGTTATTCCACTACCGGCTCTAGCCGTGTTGCCAATGCCCAGCCCATAGTGGTCGATGGCCCCTTGGGGCAGATGGCACTTGGTCACAACGGCAATATTGTTAATGCCCAAAACCTGCGCCGGGAGTTGGCGGATCGGGGCTACAATTTTCACACCACCACTGATTCTGAGGTTATCGGCCAACTCATAGTCTCTGCTCCGGGCAAAAGCTGGCAGGATAAGATCGTTTACGCCATGCGTCGCCTTCAGGGGGCTTATTCCTTAGTCCTTTTGACCCGTGATACCCTTTTCGGGGTTCGGGACCCCATGGGGGTGCGACCCTTGTGCTTGGGGCGCTTGGGGGAGGGCTGGGTGCTGTCATCGGAGAGCTGCGCCCTGGATCACATAGGAGCCCAGTTTTTAAGAGAGATAGAGGCCGGTGAGGTTGTAGCCATTAGAGATTCAGGGATAACAAGTGTACGGGATAGTTCTGGGCCTAGCGCCCTTTGTATCTTTGAGTATATATACTTTGCTCGTCCCGACAGCGTTATTGAGCGTCGTCTTCTCTACCCTGTCCGCCAGGCCATGGGGAGAGCTCTGGCTCGGGAGCACCCGGTGGATGCTGAACTAGTCATTGCCATCCCCGATTCGGCCACGGCAGCGGGGATCGGTTACGCTCAGGCTTCGGGTCTCTCCTTTAGCGAGGGCATGTTAAGGAACCGCTATGTGGGTAGAACCTTCATCCAGCCTGATCAAAGGATTCGAGAGTTGGGGGTACAACTGAAATTTAACCCAATGCCTGAGGTTCTGGCCGGTAAACGGGTAGTGGTGGTGGATGATAGCATAGTGCGGGGGACGACAACCCCGCGAGTGGTCAATCTGTTGCGCCGTGCAGGGGCCAAAGAGATCCACATGCGTATCTGTGCTCCTCCAATTCGCTATCCCTGCTTTTTCGGGGTGGATATGGCTACCCGCTGGGAGCTAATTGCTGCCCAGAAGACTGTTCCTGAGATTTGCCGACATATTGGAGCCGATTCTTTGGGTTACCTTAGTATTGACGGCTTGGTTAAGGCGGTGGATCTCCCTAAAGAACTCTTCTGTTTGGCCTGTTTTACAGGTCACTATCCTATTCCCGTCCAGTTAGAGATGGACAAGCTGGCTCTGGAAACCGTCTAGGAGGGGCGAAGTGCCACAACCTAGGCCCAAAGCTAGCACCTACACTGCCGCTGGAGTCAATATTGCCGCTGCCCAAAAGGCAGTTAATCTTATCAAAAAACACGCCCGCTCCACCTTTCGTTCCGAGGTTCTGAGCGACGTAGGCTTTTTTGGTGGCCTCTTTCAACTTAAAGGATATAAGGAGCCGGTGTTGGTATCCAGTGCTGACGACGTAGGGACCAAAATAAAGGTGGCCGCCCTTTTAGGCCGTCTTCATACCGTAGGCATCGATATAGTCAATCACTGTGTCAATGACATCTTGACCTGTGGTGCTGAGCCCCTTTTCTTTCTAGACTATATCGGTGTGGGGAGACTGGTTCCGGAGCAGGTGGAGGCCATCGTCCAGGGCCTGGCCGCTGCCTGTCGCGCCGCCGGTTGTGCCCTCATTGGAGGAGAGATGGCGGAGATGCCCGATATCTACACTGAGGGAGCCCACGACTTAGTGGGCTTTGTGGTGGGGGTGGTGGAAAAAGATAAGATTATTGATGGCAAAACGATAGCTGAGGGAGACGTCCTCTTGGGGCTGGCATCTAGCGGCCTCCACACTAACGGTTATTCCCTGGTGAGGCAGATTTTCGAAATCAAGAGCGACGTCTCTCCATTGCAGGTTTATTACCCAGCCTTGGGACGAACCTTAGGTGAGGAACTTCTGGAGCCACATCGCGCCTACTATCCTTTGCTAAAGCCTGTTCTACCTCTGGTAAAAGGAATGGCGCACATCACTGGAGGGGGCCTTGTGGACAATGTAGCTAGAGTCCTCCCCAAAGGTCTAATGGCGCAATTCCAAGACGGTGGTTGGGTGGTTCCCCCTATTTTCCAGTTCATCCAACAGCAGGGTGATGTTGCTCAAAACGAGATGTTTCACGTGTTTAACATGGGCATCGGCATGGTGATTGTTTGTTCACTCAAAGATGTTGATCAGCTTATTGCGGCAGTGCCTGAGGCAAAAGTTATTGGCGAAGTAACCAAGCAGTCTGGAAGGGCGAGGGTAGTTATCCGATAAAGAGGATAGAGCCTTTCCATCTGCGGTTGACATTATTAC
>JACQTR010000111.1 GCA_016210705.1 Chloroflexota bacterium
CTATAAGACTCTTGGCCTTAGCCGGATCGTATGCCAAACCCTTAATATTAGGGTTATAGCCCGGCATACTTGGTGGTAGGATGCCATCCGCCCGCTCATATAAGCCAAGAAGCACTGTCTTAATGATAGCGTCTTTATCCACAGCATAGCTGAAGGCCTGGCGCACCTTAACATCATCAAAGGGGGGCATCTGATTATTAAAACCCACGTAGAAGGTATCCAAAGTGGTGGCGGTAACCAGTTGCTTGTTAAGAGGATCCTTAGGATCTAACACCCTCTCAATATCATCCAGGGAGACACCAGTAACATCGATCTCGTTGTTCTCATACATGGTCATAGATGAGCCACCAGCGAGGTTGAAGTTAACCCGAGCCACCTTAGGAGCTCCACGGTAATAGTTTTCATTGCTAACTAAGACAAGCTTCTCCCCCTTTTTCCACTCCCCCAATTTAAAAGGACCAGTCCCGTTGGGGTTATTCGTCCAAGTCCGCTTTCCTTTCACGGTGGCCTCATCCAAAACAAAGGCAGCCGGAAAGGTGAGCTTAGCCAAAAAATAGGGCTTGGGGGCATCTATAGTAATCTCGAGGGTTCGATCATCGATAACCCTAACGCCAGGAACATCCTTTCTTTTTCCAGACAGTTTGTCTTTAACGCCCACGATGTCCCCCAGATAGGCATCAGCCGTGGTGGACTCTGTGGCTGGATCGGCAGCGCGCTCAATGGAATATTTAAAGTCGTGAGCGGTTACCTCCCGCCCGTTGTGGAATTTAACCCCAGAACGCAGATAGAAGGTATAGATCTTGCCATCAGGGCTAACATCCCATCGCTCAGCAATATCGGGCTCTACCTCCAGTTGGCGATTTATGGTGACCAGCCCGCTGAAAATGTGCACGATATACTCAGCCGAGGTGGCATCGCCGCTCAGAGCCGGGTCCAAGGTAGGAGGATCAGCCCCCAGAAGGGTGAACTCATTCCCTTTGCCAGAGGCGGCTTTATTGGAAGCCGTGCTTTTCCCCCCTGACGACCCTCCCCCACCGCCACCGCTGGAGCGAACCGCTACCAGCACAACAAAGGCCAGTAGAAAAACTACCACCAAACCTATTACAGCAAAAGTAAATCGGCTTCTCATGTCTCTACCCTCAAATCTAAATACTTGAAATAAACATAAGAATGTAAAATATGTTTTATCCTATCAGAACACGTGCCAGTAGGCAAGTAGCCCGGTTTTGGCTTACCTTTGTCGCCTCTCTGGGCGTATAGCCAGGTGCAGCTCCCGAAGTTGTTCCTCCGTCACCGAAGAAGGGGCCCCCATCAACAGGTCTTGGGCACTTTGGGTCTTGGGAAAAGCCATCACCTCACGGATCGTATCCTCCCCCGCCAAAAGCATCACTAGACGATCGATGCCAGGGGCGATGCCGCCGTGGGGAGGCGCCCCGTATTCGAAGGCCTCCAAAAGATGGCCGAAACGCTCCTGTATGTCTTCTTCTCTATAGCCCAAGAGCCGAAAAATTCTCTCTTGCAAAGGTCGCTTATGAATTCGAATGCTGCCGCTGGCCAGCTCTAAGCCGTTGCACACCAGATCATAGCACTTAGCCCGCACCCGACCAGGGTCGGTATCCAGGAGAGCTAGGTCCTTCTCATAAGGTGCAGTAAAAGGGTGATGGCTGGGCTCCCAACGTTCCCCATCGGAATTCCACTCCAGCAAAGGAAACTCCGTAATAAAGGCAAAGGCAAAGAGATCGGGATCGGCGAGACCCAAGCGGTGTCCCATCTCCAGACGCAGGTGACCCAAAACTTTTTCCACTGTAGGTGATTGGCCAGCCACTAGGAGGATTAGATCACCGGTTCCAGCTTCCAGCCGCTGGGTTATACCTGCCATTTGATCCTGGGTTAAGAACTTCGCCGCCGCCGATCTCACCGTACTCCAGGGAGAACTTCCCTCACCAACTAAGGCCATAGTTACCAGCCCCGAGGCCCCTGCCGAGCGAGCCAGCCCCGTCAGTTCCTCCAATTGATGTCGAGAGTATCCAGCGCAGCCGGGCGCGCAAAATCCCTTCACCCGACCGCCCTCACCTAAAGCAGCCCGAAAGACGGTAAACTCAGAATCGGCCACAAGATCGGACAGGTCGTTTATCTCCATACCAAAACGAAGGTCTGGCTTATCGCTGCCGTAGCAAGCCATAGCCTCTTTGTAAGGAAGTCTGGGAAAAGGCTTGAGCATACGAGAGGAAGGCTTCACCTCCGCCATCAAAGCGGTGATTAGCTCCTCCATTAAATCTAAGATGTCTTTTTCCTCTACAAAGCTCATCTCCAGGTCCAGTTGGGTATGCTCTGGCTGGCGATCAGCTCGTAGATCCTCATCTCGAAAGCAGCGGGCAATCTGGAAGTAGCGTTCAAAACCCGCTACCATGAGGAGCTGCTTAAGCTGCTGTGGCGATTGAGGCAGGGCATAAAATTTGCCCGGATATACCCGACTGGGCACCAAATAATCCCTAGCGCCCTCCGGGGTGCTTTTGATAAGGACAGGGGTCTCTATCTCCACAAATCCCCGGGCATCGAGAAAATCGCGAATAAATTTCACCACTCGGTGGCGCAACAGGATGTTATCTCTCATCCGAGCGCGGCGCAGGTCCAAGTAACGATATTTAAAGCGCAGACTTTCCTCTACCTCGCCATCTTCATAAATATAAAAAGGAGGCGGCTGCGAAGGGTTGAGAATTTCGGCCGCCTCGGCCACCACCTCCACATCACCTGTAGCCAATTTAGGATTTTCCGTGCCTGGCGGCCGTCGCCTAACCTGGCCTTCTACTCTCACCACATATTCAGAGCGCATCTCCTCAGCCACCGCATGGCCCTGGGGAGATGCCTTGGGGTCGAAGGCCACCTGAACCATGCCTTCTCTATCCCGAAGGTCGATGAAGATCAATCCCCCATGATCCCGCCGGCGGTGCACCCACCCCGCCATGGCCACCCGCTGTCCAACATGCTCGGCTCTTAATTCACCGCAGTAATGACTTTTTAGCAACCCAAACACCCGCTCCTATACCATTTTCTGGAGTATACCCCAAAGAAATACCCCTTTCAACCTTCCGTTGCTGCACCCAATAGCCTGTGCTATACTCCTGAAAAGAGGCACCTATGTTTGTCCTTGGCACCGCTGGTCACGTAGACCACGGTAAATCGGCACTAGTAAAGGCTCTGACCGGCATAGATCCCGACCGCTTGCAGGAGGAAAAGGAGCGAGGCATGACCATAGACTTAGGCTTCGCCTGGCTAAAACTGCCCAGCGGTCGGGAGATCAGCATCGTTGACGTCCCCGGCCACGAGCGCTTCATAAAAAACATGCTGGCCGGGGTGGGGGGCATAGATTTAGCCCTCTTGGTAGTAGCCGCCGATGAGGGGGTCATGCCCCAAACCCGGGAACACCTGGATATTCTTGACCTCCTCCAAATCAAAAGGGGTCTGGTGGCCATCACCAAGGTAGACCTAGTGGACGAGGACTTAATAGCCTTGGTCAAGGACGAGGTAGAGGAGCTTTTAAAGCGCACCACTTTAGATAACGCACCCATAGTAGCTGTATCCTCTACAACCGGCGAGGGCATACCTCACCTCCTCTCCACTCTAGAGCTGTTGCTGGAAACAGTCCCGCCCCGGGAGGACTTGGGTAGGCCTCGCCTCCCCATCGACCGAGTGTTCACTATGGCGGGGTTCGGCACGGTTGTTACGGGCACTTTAATAGACGGTACTTTTAACATAGGGCAGGAGGTGGAGGTGGTGCCCGGCTCTTTAAGGGCACGCATACGCGGGCTGCAGAGCCACAAACAAAAGATGGCCGCCATCGGTCCCGGCAGCCGGGTAGCCATAAACCTGGCTGGCGTGGCCACTCGTGAGCTGTACCGGGGCCAGGTGGTTACCACACCAGGATGGTTGTCTGCTGCCTCCACCATTCTAGATGCCAAACTGCATCTCATCTCTGATGCCCCCCATCCCCTGGCCCACAATACTACGGTCGCTTTCCACACCGGTGCCAGCGAAGTAATGGCCAAGGTATGCCTCCTAGAAAAAGAAAGGCTTAACGGCGGCGAAACCTCTTGGGCACAACTACGCCTTACCGAACCTGTAGCTGTGGTCAAAGGCGACCCCTTTATCCTTCGCTCACCTACCTACACCCTAGGTGGTGGCACAGTGGTGGATCCCCACCCCAAGCGACATCGCCGCTTTCACTCCCCCACTGTAGCTAGCCTGTTTGCCAAAGAGGAAGGTACTCCGGAGGAGATAGTGCTGACGCTACTAACCGAATCTCAACCCCAGAGCCTAGATAACTTAAGCCACCGAGCCCATTTACCAGCAGCTATTGTCCTAACCGCCCTTAATAGGTTAGTCTCTACCCAAGAAATCGTGAGCTTGGGGGAGAAAAGTCCTAAAGCGCAGTTCTTTTCCGCCACAGGCTGGGAGGCTTTGACGCAAAGGGTCAAGTCCACCCTGGGGACCTATCATCGTCAACATCCTTTGCGGGGAGCCATGCCCAAGGAGGAATTACGCAGCCGATTAAAGCTCCCCCAAGACTGGGCAGCCGAGGCTATCCAGCGCTGGAGCCAAGAGGAAGTAATCGCTGAGACTAAAACGGGGGTAAGATTACCTAGTCATAGGCTCCAGTTCAGCCCACTACAACAAAAGATGGCCGACGCATTCCTCCAAGCCTTAGCTCAAAGTCCCTATTCGCCACCCACTCATTCCCTCCCTGACCCTGAAATCGTCAATGCTTTGATGGAGGAGGGCCTAGTGATTAGGGTAAGCGAAGAAGTAGTTTTCGCCTCCTATGCTTATGAGGCCATGGTAAAGGAGACAACAGAGCATATTAAGGCGCACAACAAAATCACCGTAGCTGAAGTGCGCGACCTTTTCCATACCAGCCGCAAGTATGCCCTAGCCCTTATGGAACACCTGGATAACCAGGGAGTCACCCGTCGCCGAGGCGACGAAAGGGTGCTGGTTTAAGAGGCAGCGGTGAGCTTAGATCTAACCCAGTTAGCCAGCCAAATTCAGGATATGGCCGATAGGCTAAAGGCCAGCGAAAGGGACAAACAGGAGCACCTGAGCCATGCCCTAAATCTTCTCCAAGCGTCAAACGCCAGCCTACCGTCCCTTAAAGACAAGGTTCAACGGAGCAAAACCACCTGGCTAATAGCTGGTTTAGGTGAAGGATTGAATCTAGCTTACTCTCCGCCGCCCGTTCCTTCTGCCTTCACCATCATCGCCACCGATGGCTCACACATCGACGTAGACCGTCACGGTCCGTTACGCTGCTACCTTATCAATATCGGCAGTGCTCGGCTATTTTATGGGAAAGAACCAAAGGCTGAATTATCCAGCCAGGCTACCCCTTACTGGGAAGAGAAAGAGCTGAGACTGATCAACCCTGACAATAGTAACCAACAAATGAATATCGAAGGTAGCCTCTTGGCGGCGCGACGTAGTGTAGCCGAGGCCGAGGCCATAGCCAAATTGGTAGCGGAGACCTCTGGCCCTGTCCTCGCCCTCCTCGATGGCTCTCTAGTCCTCTGGAATTTGGAAAGTCGGGATACCCCGACCTTTGTCCGGGAGGAACTTTTGGATCGTGGCCTTCTTCCCGCCCTGGCCTCTTTAAAAGCTCGCGCCCAAAGCCAAAACATCGCCTTAGCTTGCTACATCAGCTTCCCCCGTAACACCGAGGTGGTGAACCTGCTGCGGTTGGCCCTTTGCCCCTACAACCCTGCCGATTGCGATGCCTATTGTGCTTCCAAGGTTCCGGAAGATCGAGCCTGCGATAGCGTAGCACGCCTTATGGATCGAGACCTTTTTGCTCAAATCCTAGAGCCAGGCCAGAGATCGGCCACCTTTACCAGCCCATCCCGAATTATGAGGCATTATCGAGAACATCAAATGCACTTTTTCTACCTCCAGGTTTATGGCGAGATCGCACGGGTGGAAATTCCCCAATGGGTGGCTCAAAACCCTGATCTAATGGCCTTAACCCACAGTTTGCTAGTAGACCAGTGCCGCCTGGGGCAGGGATACCCCGTAGCCATATCTGAGGCCCACGAGCGGGCGGTGGTAACCAATGCCGACCGGGATCAGTTTTGGCGTCTAGTGGAGACGGCCCTCAGCCAACGCTATCTTCCCACCACTACCTCAGGGAAGCGACAAAGCAAGCGGGGGCGCTGGATCTAGGAGAGGTCATGCCAGAACACATCGGCGAAGTCATCGCCGCTGCCACCACCGAATTCCAAGTACAGGTCTACGAGCTTCACAATACCCCACCCCTGGGTAGCCTAGTAAAAACTGCCGATGGTGATGTAAAAATCTATGCCCTGGTGGCGGCAGCGGAAACGGGCAGCATTGATCCTGGTCGCCAACCCATAGCTCGGGGGCAAGAGGAGACCGATGAGGCCGACCTTTTCCACCACCACCCTCAGCTGTCCCAGCTCCTGCGCACCACTTTTCGCGCCTTAGTGTTGGGCCACACCACCCAAAGCCTCCTCCGCCATTATTTGCCACCCCGGCCGGCTCGGGTTCACGGCTTCGTTTACCTTTGCCCTCCAGAAGAGATACGAGAGTTCAGCCAACCTTTGGACTTCCTGCATCCCCTTATCTCCGTACCGGGACAGGACGAGATCATTGCCGCCTTTTTGCGTCGTGCGGCATCTACCTACCTCGAACCAGAAACCTTTCTCCTCGGCGCCGGCAAGGAACTGGCCATCCTTTTGGCCGACCAGCCCCAACGCCTGAACGCCCTACTAAAAAGGATAAAACCATGACCGAGGAAGAATTCTTTCTATCATCACATCCCGCCTCTTTGGAAGAACCTCAGCGGCTGGGAATGGTGGTCTCCGGCTCATTAAGCGAAGGGTTGGAGGTGAAGCTAGACGGCTCGGTATCGGTGGAGGCGGTAAGGTCAGGGCGGCTAGTGGCCGTACAAGGACAAAACCAGCGTTTCTTGGGTCAAATTACCGATGTTAGGTTAGCCGCCATCGACCGCTTGCTCACGGTAACCCCACCAGATGTCGCCGATCCCTTCATAGCCCAGGTAGTGACCGGAACCAGTACTTATGGAATCCTAAAGGTCATCCAGTCCTTGGCCCTCAGCTCTAGCGGCATAGAAGAGGCCAAAACCATCCCCGGCCATTTTTCTGCGGTGACAGAGGCTTCGGCTGCCGATGTCGAGATGGCCTACGGCACCGAGGACGCCAGACACTTTTATATAGGTAATCCTTTGGACATGGAGGTTCACCTCCACTTGGACCTAAAACGCCTGGTGGAGCGCAGCAGCGGAGTCTTTGGCAAGAGCGGCACCGGCAAGACCTTCCTCACCAGGATCCTCCTCGTGGGCATCCTCCAAAAAGCAGACGCCGTCAATCTGGTCTTCGATATGCATGATGAATACGGTTGGGAAGGCTCTCAGGAGGGAGGCGCCAGAGTCAAAGGCCTCAAGCAGCTTTTCCCCGACCAGGTGGCCGTATTCACCCTAGACGAAGAAAGCTCGAGACGCCGTGGGGTGAGCACCGATTTCGTAGTCCAAATCGGCTATGACGAGATAGAACCCGAGGATATGGCCACCCTTAGAGAGACTTTGAACCTCACCGAACGAGGTTTGGACGCCATCTACGAGCTGGGCGAAAAATACGGTCGGAACTGGCTCAATACCTTCTTCCAAGAGGACAACCGCACTTTGCAAGAGGCGCTGGGGGAGCGAGCCGAGGTCGCCATAGGCACCCTGCGCGCCCTACGCCTAAGTCTCAACCGCCTCAAGAGCCTCCATTTTCTAGTACCCCATGCCCAAGACGATTCAGTGAAGCGAGTCCTCACCCTTTTGGACGCCAGAAAAAATGTGGTGCTGGAGTTCGGTCGCTACCGAGATAACAGCGAAGCCCAGGTGCTGGTGGCAAATCTCCTTACCCGCCGCATTCATGAACATTATGTAAAACGAAAGGAGTCGGCCAGAGGAGACCAAGAGGGTCCAGTCCCGTTGGTGATCACCATCGAGGAGGCCCACAAATTCCTTAGCCCCCAAGTGGCCAGCCAGACCACCTTCGGCACCATAGCTCGAGAGATGAGGAAATACAACGTCACCCTCCTGGTGGTGGATCAGCGCCCCAGCGGCATCGACCCCGAGGTCATGTCCCAGATCGGCACCAAGCTCGCCTGCCTCCTAGACAACGAGGCCGACATCGAGGCCGTCTTGGCGGGAACCCCAGCCAAAGGTGAGCTCAAGAAGGTGCTATCCAAACTGGGCAGTAAACAGCAGGCACTGGTCTTAGGTCATGCCGTTCCCATGCCCATAGCTTTCGATGTCCGCGACTATGGCACCCCCCAATCCTACGCCGAGCTGGGCTTCGGAAGTTGGGAGCTAAAACAAAAGGCTCAGAGCAACATAAGTGACCTTTATGGCGATTAAAAGGAGGAATCATACATTGACCCGAAATAACAGTTATTTAGAGGAGGCTCCCGCCCGATGAAAGTGATGGACTATATGGCCCAGCACGGCCACGAGCAACTGGTTTACTGTTCCAACCCGGAGGCAGGGCTGAGGGCCTTCATCGCCATACACGATACCACCTTGGGCCCAGCACTGGGCGGAGCCCGCATGCGGCCCTATGCCTCAGAAGCGGAAGCTGTGGAGGATGTGTTGCGCCTGGCCCGGGCCATGACCTATAAGGCAGCGGTGGCCGGCCTCAATCTCGGCGGAGGCAAGGCCGCCATAATAGGCGACCCCCATAAAGATAAAACCGAGGCCCTTTTCAAAGCCCTGGGTCGCTTCATCCACTCCCTTGGGGGACGCTACATCACCACCGAAGACGTGGGCACCACCGAGCGCGAGATGCAATACATTCGTCCCGAGACCCCTTACGTCACGGGACTGCCCGTCTCTTGGGGCGGCAGCGGCGACCCCTCGCCGGCCACTTCTTTCGGGATATATCGAGGGATGAAGGCCTGCGCTCACGAAGTCTACGGCTCCGACTCCCTGGCAGGGAAGACGGTAGCCCTTCAGGGCGTGGGCAAAGTGGGTTACGGCTTGGCTAAATACCTCCATGAAGAGGGAGCCAAGCTGGTAGTTACCGATATATACCCAGAGGCAGCCCAACGCGTCCACGAAGAGTTGGGGGCCACCTTGGTGGAGCCCGAGGCCATTTACGATGTGGATTGCCACATCTTCTCGCCCTGCGCCTTCGGGGCCGTGCTCAACGCCCGCACCATACCTCGCTTTCGTTGCCAGATCGTGGCCGGCGCTGCCAATAACCAGTTGGAGACCGATGAGGACGGCCAGGAGTTGCACCATCGCGGCATCCTCTACGCCCCCGACTATGTTCTCAACGGCGGCGGACTGATCAATATCTCTTACGAGGTGGGCCGGGCCTATAGCCATGATGCCGCCTGGGAGCAGGTGACTCGAATCTACGACACCATAGGTCAAATCATCGCCTTAGCCAAGGCCGATGGCATCTGCACTGCCCAGGCCGCCGACAGAATGGCCGAGGCGCGCATCGCCGCCGCCCGCAAGGTGAAAAACCTGTATTTGGGATAGGAACAATGTCAGAGCCTGATGAGGCAAAAGCCAGAATCGCCGAACTGGTAAGAGACTTTCAGGCCAGGGTGAAGCGCGGGCCTCGCCTCAATGAGCGGCAGACCGGCACCAGCTTCATCGAGCCCCTCTTTGAAGCCTTAGGCTGGCAAGTGCGCAACCCTGAAGAGGCTCCCCACCGTGACCTGAACAACCCTGACTTCAAGAAGCAAGCCGTCACCTACGCCTACAATAAGGGGGTTAACTGGGCCGTTCTCACCAACTTCTCTCACCTCTTAGTCTTCAACGCTGAGACGGAACGCCAATTCCTTAGCTTGAACGCCGAAAGTCATCTCGATAATTTTGACAAACTGTGGCTATTATCCAAAGAAGCTTTTGTTAGCGGTGCCTTCCCGCAAGAGGCCCAACTCTATGGGGCCATGCAACCTCGCCTCCCCGTAGAAAAGAGCCTTTTTGACCAACTTCGCCAGTGGCGGGAAGACCTCTTCAACCAAATCTTCAAATATAACCCCGGCTTGGCTCCAGCCCAGGTGGATGAACTAATCCAGCAATTACTCAACCGCCTCATCTTCATCCGCACCGCCGAAGATCGGGGCTTGGAGGAAAATCGTCTAAAGGCTACCCTTCACCAGTGGAAAAGCTCCGGCCATCGTGGCCACCTTATCGAACCTCTACGCCAGATTTTCCTTGACTTTGCCCTTAGCTATGATAGTGAACTTTTCCCCGTTCCTGATAGGTGGACCCCTGTTTTCATTGATGACCCTCTCCTTGAAAATATCCTTAACGGCCTCTACGACCGGCCGGGTAAGATGGCCGGCTATGACTTCCGTGCCATTGACGCCGATGTCCTGGGGGCCGTTTATGAGCAATACCTGGGGCACGTGGCCGAGGTGGTGAAAGAGCGCGCCCGGCAAGCCGCAAGGCAACCACGGCTTTTGGGCCAGGGCGAAGATTTGGATTATGAGCTAGTAGCCAAAAAAGAACGGCGCAAGGCCCAAGGAATCTACTATACCCCTAAATGGGTAGTGGACTACATTGTGCGTCAAACGGTGGGGCGCTTAATAGAAGAGCACGAGGGGAGGGATCCCAACGCCATTCATAATATGACCATCCTCGACCCCGCCTGTGGCTCCGGCTCCTTCCTCATCCGCGCCTATGATGAGCTGCTGCGTTATCATGCCCACATCAAGGGCAAGACCCCCGCCGATTTGGATTGGGCCGAGCGCATCGGCATCCTTACTCGGAATATTTTTGGCGTTGACCTAGATGATCAGGCAGTACAAATAGCCCGCCTAAACCTGCTGCTGCGCGCTTTGGACAGCCGCGAGACGCTTCCCCCGTTGGCCGAAAACATACGCCGTGGTAACTCCCTTATCTCCGGCACTCCTGAAGAGCTGCGGGAGAACTTTGGCGACACCTGGCGTGAGAAACACGCTTTCGATTGGAAGGACACGTTCCCCGACATCATGGATAAAGGCGGATTTGACGTGGTCATCGGTAACCCGCCGTACGTCCGCATCCAAAGCCTTCCTGAGGAGGAGCGGAACTATTTCCGCGACCATTTTGAAACTCCCTACGGCTCTTTCGACATCTATCTTCTTTTCATTGAGCAGGCCATCCACTTATTAAAGCCAGGCGGCCGTTTCGGCTTCATAACCTCGGGAAAGTTCCTCAAGTCCACCTACGGCAAGAAGCTGTGCCAGCATATATACCAGAACTGCACTGTCGAAGAAATTATTGACCTCTCCACCCTCCAGGTTTTCGCTCAGGCCACTACTTATCCTGTTCTCCTCATCTTTCACAAGGGCAAAGAGGAAAAACTACTCTACTACTCTATGCTTCGTCAAGAGCCAGGGTTGGGCACTGACTTGGGCGCCCCTGCTGACCGAATGGAGCGCTTGGCATCTCAGGATGCCTTGCTCAAAGGCTTCTGGCCCCCACCTGCCGAGGGCCAACCTTTGATGCAGAAACTCTTTGCCAAGGCGGTGCCGCTAAAAGAGGTAGCGGAGAGAATATTCGTAGGTCTCCAAACAAGCGCTGACAAAGTCTACATTATACAAAGAATCAGCGAACGGGATAAACTTGTAGTAGCCACATCGAGCCAAACGGGGACTCAACACGAATTGGAATCGGCTGTTCTTAAACCCCTTCTCAGTGGCTCAAATATTCAGCGTTACATCCCACCCAACACCCAGCGCTATCTCCTTTTCCCATACCGTCTTGAAGAAGGCAAAGCCTCACTTATCAAACCCGTTGAATTTGAAGAACGCTACCCCAAGGCTTGGGCTTATCTTTGCGCGAACCGAGAGGCATTAGAGGGACGGGAAGGCGGCAAAATGCGCCACGAGCAGTGGTACGCTTATGTCTACCCAAAGAACCTTGCTCTACATGACCAGCGCAAGCTGGCTATACCTCGGCTGGTTCATCGACTACATGCTTTTTACGATACAAAGGGCAAATTCTACCTTGATAACGTAGACGTAGGCGGTCTATTGCTGAAACAAGGCAACTACGTAGAATACTGTTATATAGTGGGTTTGCTAAATAGTCGTTTACTTGACTTCTGCCATAAGCAAGTAAGCGTACCCTTTCGCGGAGGCTTCCGTTCTGCCAATCGCCAGTTTCTAGAGCCACTTCCCGTCCGCCGCATCGACTTTGCCAACCCGGGGGAGAAGGCCATGCATGACCGCCTGGTGGCCCTGGTAGAGCGGATGCTGGATTTGAACAGGCGGAAGGCGGATAAACTGCTGCCCCAAAGCGAGCAAGAGGACATCCAGCGGGAGATCGCCCGCACCGATGAAGAAATAGACAACTTGGTCTATGACCTCTACGGCCTAACGGAAGAAGAACGGCGTATTGTGCAGGAGGGAACCGGCCGTGAATAAGGCCGTGCCTAGCTTTGCCCAAAAAGTCTGTAAGATTGCTTCGCTACGCTCGCAATGACAAAGAAAAGGCTTCCACAACGTCATGGGAGAGGGCGAAGCCGTTCGGCTGAGCTCACCGAAGCCCGTGGCAATCTTGATTATTTGTGCTAGACCGCTGCACTTCCCTTAGTTCGCTCGCTGTAGTATAGTAGCGTAGCCAACGGAGCCCTGGTAGTTTTCTGGTCTTGGTCTATGTCATTCTGAGGAGTCGCCCTGAAAGCCGACGAAAGGTCTTAGATTCTTCGCCGCTCTCAGAATGACAGTATAACCTTTCATCTAAGCGTAAATATAGCCCTTTCCCTTGCAGGCTAGAGGGCTATAGACTATACTAACCCACGCTACAAGGAGGAAGATAAAATGCCTCAAGAAGTACCCGTAGAAAGCTTGAGAAAACTTTGCGACCCTCAAACCCTAGGATTCCGCACTTCCGCCGATATATCGCCCGCGGAGGGTATAATAGGCCAAGCCCGGGCCCTTCGGTCCCTTCAGTTTGGCCTGGGGATTAAGGAGCAAGGATTCAATATATTTG
Source organism: Chloroflexota bacterium (assembly GCA_016210705.1). GTDB lineage: Bacteria > Chloroflexota > Dehalococcoidia > JACQTR01 > JACQTR01 > JACQTR01. The sequence goes on from JACQTR010000111.1 coordinate 13,013, forward strand.
CCGCCGGCCCCGCTGGAACTGGTAAAACCACCGCCGTCAAAGGCTTTCTGGAGCAACTGGCCAAAGGGAGGGAGGTGCCCCCTGATTGGTGCTATGTGAACAACTTCCGCGACCCCTATCGGCCTAAGGCCATAAGTTTACCCCCTGGGAGGGGAAAGCACTTGCAGGAGGATATGAGGAGGCTAGTAGAGAGCAACAAGCGGGAAATCCCCAAAGCCTTGGAAAGCGAGCAGTACGCCGCCAAACGAGAGGAAACCCTGGAAAGCTTTAATAAGCAACGGGATAACCTCATTAAGCAGCTTGGTCAAAGGGCTCAAGAGGAGGGGTTCCTCCTACAAGCTACCCCTGCTGGAATCCTCGTCGTCCCCATAATCGAGGACAAACCCCTAAACGACCAAGAATTCATGAGCTTGAGCCAAGAGCAAAAAGAAGCCATTCTCCAGAAACGGGAAGCCCTGGAAGCAGAAATGAAAGGCTCAATGCGGCAACTGCGCAACTGGGAAAGGAACGTCAACGATGAGCTCCAAAAATTGGAACGTGAGACCGTTCGGTTCGCCGAAGAGCCCCTTATAAACGAGCTACTGGAGAAATATAACGACCTCCCCGAGGTGGTCACCTACCTGAGAGACGTGCAGAACGACATCCTGGATAACATCTCCCAGTTTCGTCCCGAAGAGGAGGGCCATCGCCATGCCCAGACTGCCCCACCTAGCCCCTGGCCAAGGGATGCCACCTTGCGCAAATACGAGGTGAACGTGGTGGTGGACAATTCAGAACTTCGAGGTTCCCCGGTGATCACGGAGTTCAACCCTACCTACAACAACCTCTTTGGCCGCATCGAGAAGGAGGCACAGTTTGGCGCTTTTATGACCGATTTCACCCTCATCCGCGCGGGAGCCCTTCACCGCGCCAACGGCGGCTATCTGGTAACCAACGCCGAGGAGCTGCTGCGAAACCTCTTCTCTTGGGATGGCATCAAACGAGCCATTCGGAATAAGGAGATCGTAATTGAAGAGGCTGGAGAGAGGCTAGGTTTCATGGTTACCAAAAGCCTCCTTCCCGATCCTATCCCATTGAATACCAAAATCGTCATCATTGGGAACCCTTATACATACCACCTTCTGTATTCCTTGGACGAAGAGTTCAAAGAGTTGTTCAAAGTTAAAGCCGATTTCGATAGCCGCATGGATCGCACGGCAGAGAACATTCGCGCTTATGCGTCATCTATATGCACCGTGTGCTGCAAGGAGAACTTAATACCCTTGACCGCCGCAGGGGTGGCTAAAATCGTGGAGCACGGTTCCCGCATCGCCGAGGATCAGGAGAAAATCTCGACCCGCTTTGCCGAGATCGCCGACATTATGAGGGAAGCCAATTTTTGGGCTACGCAGGAAAAAGCCGAGGAGGTTGGCGCCTCTCATGTGCAGAGGGCCATAGAGGAAAGGGTTTATCGCTCCAACCTCATCCAAGAAAGAATCGAGGAGATGATAAGCAACGGCACTATCGTCATTGATACCGCCCAGGAGGCAGTAGGCCAGGTGAATGGCCTCTCCGTCATCAGCTTAGGCGACTTCGCTTTTGGCCGGCCCTCTCGCATCACCGCCAGCGTGGGAGTAGGCCGAGAAGGGATTACAGATATCGAGCGCGAGGTCAAGCTGGCAGGACGGATCTATAGCAAGGGAGTTATGATCATAGGCGGCTACCTAACTGAAAGGTACGCCCAAGACAAGCCCCTTTCCCTCTCCTCGCGTCTCGTCTTTGAACAAAGCTACGAAGAGATAGAGGGCGATAGCGCCTCCAGCACCGAACTATACGCCATCCTCTCCCGCCTCTCAAGCCTGCCCATAAAGCAGGGCATTGCTGTCACCGGCTCCGTCAACCAAAGAGGAGAAGTTCAGGCCATAGGAGGTGTGAATGAAAAGATTGAGGGCTTTTTCGGCGTCTGCAAGGCCAAGGGTTTGACTGGAGACCAAGGGGTGATCATTCCCGCCAGCAATGTGAGAAACCTAATGCTTAAAGAAGAGGTGGTGGAGGCGGTGAGAGAAGGAAAATTCCACATCTACCCCGTCAAGACCATCGACGAAGGTATGGAGATCCTCACTGGAGCCAAGGCTGGAGTAAAGCGAGAAGATGGTACTTTCGAGGAGGACACCGTAAATTATCGGGTGGATAAACGCCTACGGGAGCTGGCCAAAGGACTCCGAGATTTCCTCAAGGAGGAGCGGGAAGAGGGGAAGAAGAAGGAAGAAGAGTAAAGGAGGCACTACAGAGGCAGCAGCCCTGCGCTAGGAGCTCTGCTC
>JACQTR010000128.1 GCA_016210705.1 Chloroflexota bacterium
CTTCATTATGTCCATGTTTTTCATTGGAGGCCTCCTATGCCAAGACGTAAGAAACGCCCGATTGATATGACCACCGAAGAACTAGCCCGAAAGGTATTCCCAAAGAAAGTGATTGAGGAGCTAAAAAAGATTGCTCATGAAAAGGACGAAAATCATGAGTCAGCTTCATCATAGGTTAAGCATAACATGAAATTAACCCTTTGTCAAGTATATAATCGCCTTTCTATTATACCCTGCCAGCCACCGGCTCCGCCACACGCCCCACTTGCTTGACGGGCTCCTTAGCAGCATTCAACCCGGCGATATAGCCGAAGGTCAATGCCGGACCCAGAGTACTACCACCGGCATAATAAGCCCTTGCTGTTGGGGAGGCAATGCAGTTGCCGGCCCCATATAGTCCAGGGATAGGGCGATCCTCTGTATCTAACACTTGCGCCTTCTCGCTGATAACAGGGCCGCCATTAGTATCCAGGGTTCCTGCTGCCAGAATGATGGCATAATAGGGACCTTTGGAGGAAATGGGATACATAGTAATGTTGGGCCTGTCATTGAGCGGCCAGGGTGTGTCCTTCCTGGGGATGGAGAAGGTGCCGCTATGCCATTCGACATCGTAGGGGAAGGCGCCACGCTGGAAGTCTTCATCTACCCCCTTCTCGGCAAACTGGTTAAAAAGCGCTATGGTGGCTTCCAAGTTGGAGTCAAAACTTTGGTCGAGGCGGTATATTCCAATCCGCGAGGCTATCTTTGTAAGCCGGTCTCGAATGTTTTGCGCCAACTCTGCCAAAGTCTGACCTGAGATGACATATGGGGCAGAGGCCCCTGCTGCTGGCAGAGGGTAGTTACCGGCATAGAGGTCAGCGTTGCGCTGGTCGTAGACCATAAAGAGGAACTGGTTGACATATTCGGCTTTCACCGGGTCCCAGACGAAATGTATCTTGGTGCGGTCGTTGTAGTTCCTCTTCTCACTGACCACACGCTTGCCGTACTTGTTCACCAGGATCATGCTGTCCCCAATAGGTTGCCAAACATCGTTGGGCACGCTGGAGAACTCCAGGGCCTGCTCCAGGACTATCTCCGCATGCCACGCACCGGGCATGTTCCCCAGCTTGGCTCCTATGGCCTCGGCTACATAAATAAAGTCGCCCTCAGCTGTAGGCACGGCGCAACCACCGAATATCGGGCCAGGCTGGAAATTGAGGACAAGCTCCCGGTTGTGCGTATAGCCGCCGCTGCCAAATACCACCCCTTTCCTGCTCCGAACGGTTACCGCTTTCCCATCTTGGGTAACCGCCTCCACCCCCACCACCTCACCCTTGTCGTTGACAACTATCCGGCGGACCCGGTGCTCAAGCAAAACAGGGATACCCTCGGCATCGACCCAGGCCTTCATCTGGCGCATCATCTCAGCGCCGTTACCCCTGGTCCCATCGGGTTTCTTGGGACCCAGGCTGCGCCCGCGAGGCACCTTGTTCTCCGGAGCATGCTCCAAATAGTCAGGATTCCCAGGCAGACGGCCAGCAGACTGAAGAGCACCAATCTCAGCGAGGAAATCAACGGCTTTTGAAGCGTTGTCATAAAAGGCTGCAATGAGATTGTATCCGTTCTCGGGCAATCCAAGGCGGGGATCGGTGGGGTCATATAGATGAGGGTACGAGTAACGCGCCATATAACGGATGGCGTCTTCTCGCCGGTCCTGTATCCCGGCCTCTCGTAAAGCGAAATTGTTGGGGATCCAGTAGCCCCCGCCCGACTTCGCCGATGTGCCCCCATAAGCTGGAGCCTTTTCCAGGATAATCACCAAGTTGCCCTCGTGGTGAGCCGTGACCGCTGCTGCCGAACCAGCCGCACCGCTCCCCACCACCACCACATCGGCTTCCCGGTCCCAGGTCACCTCCTCTTCTTTACGTACTGCGCTGACCAGATAGGTTGCCCCACCCCCAAGCACGGCTACCGCCGCTCCACCCACGCCGGCTGCCTTGAGAAAATCACGACGGGAAATCCGAGACTGCCTTTCCATATTTCACCTCCTAAAAAAGGCATTCCTAAAAACCGAGCTTAGAACGCTTCTGCTTCTCATTATTATTATAAACGATCTGAAGGAGCAGTCAATGCCAACTACCATGACGCCTACGCCAATAACGATGGGCAGCATAGGAACCGCCGTTCCGCCTCAGGGAAGCAAATTAGTCGTCTCCTTGCCTCAACAA
>JACQTR010000108.1 GCA_016210705.1 Chloroflexota bacterium
ACCCTAGCGTCTCGGAAAGGAAACCTCATGATGAGGCGATCCCTCATTGTGAATCGGGTGGTTACGGACAGACCTAATACGCCTGTCTTGGCCTACCCATTGCTCATAATATCAGCGGTGCCCTCAAAGGGCACTCCTAGTATAACATCTATAACAAGATCGCCGCAAATTACGAGGGATAATAGGAGTAACTATGCCATTTCCACAGAGTATCATTGACCAAGCCTTTTCTACGCAGGGAAAGATTACGACTTTAGGTTAGGGTGTGTCAAGCCGACTATTGTCAGGTTGGCAATACCGCCAACCTTGACAGCGAAACTAATGTGGAGCCAAAATGTCTAAAACAACATGAGGATAGTTTTCCTAGGGCCCTTTGGACTACGCCCCAAAGGGACGATGCAGTCTCGCGCCCTGCCTATGGCCCAAGCCCTGGCTCAGCGAGGTCACGTAGTTACCATCATTATCCCCCCCTGGGACTATCCTAGTGATTCCGGTCATAGGGAGAATATAGGGGCAGTGCCGATCATCAACGTCTCACTACCGCCGCGAATACCGGTATTGTGGTACGCCATAGTCCTCTTCAGGATGCTACGCCTCGCCTTTGCCCAACATCCTCAAGTAATACATGCCTTCAAACCCAAGGCTTTTGCCGGGTTGGCAGCCACAGTGATTTGGCTAATGCAAAGGCTGCGTTTTACCCAAGTACGCCTAGCAGTGGATAGCGATGATTGGGAGGGAACTGGGGGGTGGAACGAGCGAGGAAATTACAATTGGCTGCTGAGAGCCTTTTTCCCCATTCAGGAAAAATGGGTTCTTCGACACGCCCAAGCGGTTACCGCCGCCAGCCGCACCCTACAACAAATGGTAGCCGCCCTGGGTCTACCCATGCAACATATCTTCTATGTACCCAATGGGGTAACCGATAAATATATGGCTACCCTAGTCACGAAAGATGGCCATGAAGTTCGCCGACGTCATAGCTTAGGGAAGGGGCCAGTGCTCCTTCTCTACACCCGGTTTGTGGAGTTTCCCGTGGAACGGGTGATAAAATTATGGCAGCATATTAGGGCCCAGGTGGGAGATGCCCAGCTTCTAGTGGTCGGTCAGGGCCTATTCGGCGAAGAAAGGGCTCTCGACAAACTTGCTTTGGAGGCGGACCTGAACCAGGATCTGTCCCTGGCCGGCTGGGTAGAGGCTAGGGAATTAAAAGACTATTTCGCGGCCGCCGACGTGGCCCTCTACCCTATGACCGATAATCTGCTTAATCGAGCCAAGTGCTCCGTCAAGCTAGTGGAGCTCCTTAGCGCTGGGGTACCTGTGGTGGCTGACGCAGTGGGACAGGCAAAAGAATACATCATACCAGGGAATACGGGCCTACTAGTAGAGCCGGGGAATGACGAGGCTTTCGCCGCCGCTGTAGCTCAACTTCTTCGTGATAAATCCCTGCGCCGCTCTTTGGGAGAAAAGGCCCGACTGCGGATACATCAACACTATACCTGGCAGCGCTGGGTAACCCGACTGCTAGAGGCCTATCGCGCATAAAAGATCATTAGGTCTAGCGGCTCCGCCCTTGGTTAGGCGCTTGCAAGCATACCGCTAACTCTGAGTAGCAGGCACTTTTTCAACAATGACTACCCGGAAGTTGTTGGCTTTGAGCTCCTCCCAAGTGACTACTTTGTCAAAACGAAGGTCCCCGAACTCATCGTAGGCTTGGATGCGGTTACCCTGTTTCCAGTAACGCTCTCGATCGGCGGAGCTCTTGCTTTCCCCAGGCTTCAGATACAGTTGGGGCACAAAATCCTCACCGTTGACAATGACTTTCAACGTATGCCGAGTTTGGTTCTGACAGGTCTCGGCAATCTGACCGCGACAGCCCGGAGACTATGGCAAAAAAGAGCACCAGGAGAGGAAACGAGAGCCTAATAAACATCAGTCCCAACCATCCAATCTACCCACAACTCTTATTGGATTGGTGAAATCGGGGTCAGGGCCTGCGTGGTGTCACCCCTGAGTTTTATTCCGAGGAGACTAACGGACGGCCAACCGAAGCGGCCACACCTTTTAACTGGGTCATAAGCTGGGCAAAGTTTTCAAAGGTGAGGGACTGGGCGCCATCCTTAAGGGCATGGTCAGGATTGGGGTGAACCTCAATCATGAGGCCGTCGGCACCGGCGGCCACCGCCGCCAGGGCCAAAGGAGCCACTAGATACCACTTGCCCGTGCCGTGGCTGGGGTCACCGATGATAGGCAGGTGGCTGAGCTTTTCGATAAGGGGAATGGCGCTCACGTCCATGGTGTTCCGCGTGTAAGTCTCGAAGGTACGAATGCCTCTTTCGCAGAGCATGACCCGGCGATTTCCCTGGGAGAGGATATATTCGGCGGAGAGGAGCCACTCTTGGATGGTGGCCGACATCCCTCGCTTAAGCATAATGGGCATCCTTGTTTTACCCACCTCGTCCAATAGAGTAAAGTTCTGCATATTTCGAGCGCCCACTTGGAGAATATCGGCATAGCGGGCCACCAACTCCACATCGGCGGGGGTTAGAACTTCGGTGATGATAGGTAGGCCCGTCTCCGCTTTGGCCGTGGTCAGGATCTTCAGGCCATCCTCCCCCAGGCCACGAAATTGATAGGGAGATGTACTGGGCTTAAAAGCTCCACCACGCAAAATATGAGCCCCAGCCCTCTTCACCGCCCAGGCCGTATCCACCACCTGTTGTTCTGATTCCACGGCGCAAGGGCCAGCCATGACCACCACCTCTGAGCCACCGATAGTAACCGAGCCTACCTTTATGGTGGTATCTCGCGGCTGGAACTCCCGACTGGTAAGCTTAAATGGCCTACTAATGGGAACTACCTCATCGACCCCGGGGAAAACCTCTAGCATCTGGGCTAATTCAGGATAGGTTTGGCCCACTACTCCGATGACCGTACGCTCCACCCCCTTAGAGAGATGGCCTGCGAACCCCATCTCCTGTAAACGGGCAAGAATAGCATCGATCTCCTTCTGCTCGCAATCACGCTTCATAACCACAATCATTGGCTCACCCCCCAAGCCTATTCTAGATAAACGAGGCTGTTTATTCCGACCTAAGGTTCTGCGCTCCTTTTATGTAAACATGAACTATCTCATCAGGACTCTTATCGGTATTGGCCAAGATCAAAATCCGTAAGCACATAGGGAGACTCCCTGGGACGCTCATTTCGTGGCCACAAAGGAGAGCCACCTGTGTCCAGCCCCAGTGACGGGCGGCTGCCGCCGGAAACTCGGCATTAATGTCCGGAGTGGTGGTAAATATTACGCTAGCCACATCCTCGGACCGCAAGCCATTGGCTGCCACCATCTTCTCCAGAAGCTCTTTAGTGGACGCCAATATGTCCTCCCGCGTGTTACTGGCAACGGTGGTGGCTCCTCTAATACCTCGGCACCACATTCACTCCCTCCTGGCAAATTGTTGTTGGCTAATAATGATTCCCCTTCAGTTCTCTAATGTATTGCTGTACCCTCTTTTCCCGCTCCACGAGGGGCGAGCTTTCAATAACCTCAGCCAAGGCGCTGCCCACCACCACCGCTTCAGCCCACTGGCCCACCGCCTCAACCTGTTCAGGGCGGGCTATGCCAAACCCCACGGCCAGTGGCAACCGAGTATAACCGCGGACGCGGGCTATAAAAGCAGGCAGGGTACTGGCCAGTTGCTCCCTAGCCCCTGTAACCCCAGCCACGCTAACGCAATAAATAAAGCCACTGGCCTTTTCCGTAACCCGAAGTATCCTATCCTCAGTGCTGGTGGGTGCAAGGAGAGGAATCAAATCTATATTATCCACACGGCAGACCCCATAAAGGGTATCTGCCTCTTCGGGGGGTAGATCCACCACGATGAGCCCATCGACTTCCGCCTCGGCACAGCGCCTAGCAAAAGGCTCTATGCCATAGGCAATGATAGGATTATAATAGCTCATTAGAATGATGGGCAGCGAAGGAAATTGAACACGTAATCCCTCAGCTACCTCCAAGCACTTCCCCAGAGTCACACCTTGCTCTAAGGCACGAAAGCTAGCCGCCTGAAGAGTAGCGCCATCCGCCAGAGGATCGCTAAAGGGGACTCCCAATTCAATCATATCGGCTCCAGCCGAGAGCACTGTTCGGACTAAAGGAAGGGTTGCCTCTATCTCGGGAAATCCTACGGTAAGAAAGGCGATGAGCCCCACTCTCTTTTGTTGACGAAGTTCTTGGAACTTAGCGCTAATTCTGGGCAATTCGAACCTTAACTAGATAATAAGTAGTAGGACGATAGAATTGTAAATACCATGCGTAATAATAGTGGGCCAAATGGAGCGAGTCCTGGCATAGAGCCAAGCCAAAAGGACACCAAAAACAAAGACGGGAATAAGAACCGCTATTTCAAAATGGCCTAAGGCGAAAAGAAGAGCGCTCAAGCTCGCACCCCACCAGAAACCATAGCGACTGCTAATACCAGCGAAGATGAAGCCCCGGAAAAAGATTTCCTCGGCCAACGGAGCGGCGACAATGGCCAAAAAAGCACTTCCTGCCATTAACGACCCATCTTCCCGAAAGAAGGGAGGAACAGGTGATGGCTCCAAAAATTTCCAACCCAACTGGGTGACTATTACACCATAAATGGCGTTGCTGGCAAAGCCTGCCCCTAAAACCACCCACACCCAAATCCAACTGCCATGGGCCCGAAAGGAACGCAGGCCCAAGGCTCGCCAGGGACGATGGTATTTAGCCAGGCAAAACCAGGCCGCTGCCCCTATCATGGCCACTTCCGTCATCATGGTTCCCCCCAGGATCAGAGGCTCCTCGATCTCATCGCCTTGATAACCCATAAAAAAAAGAATGGCGGAGGCAATGATAACTCCCAAAATAGAAACCACCGCCACCAAAGCCGTAGCCATGACCATATCCTTCACCCTCCAAGGGATGTCGTGGGCAGGTGCCTCTAGGGTAGGTAAGCGCATCATGTTAATTCCGAATCGAGATGGTTATAATACCACGAAGGGAGCATAATCGGCAACAGTGGTTACTATATGGTAACCCCTAGGGCTTCGGCCACTGTGTTTATGTCCTTGTCGCCACGGCC
>JACQTR010000121.1 GCA_016210705.1 Chloroflexota bacterium
CGATGCCGCCGATGCCCTGGCAGTGGCCATATGCCACTATCACCAGTTGCGGGCGGAGCGGGCCTTGGGAGGGTGGAGTTGATCGCCGCGGTTCAAGGCGTGGTGGAGGCTCTAGGCCCAGGCTATGTCATTGTCAAAGTGGGTGGGGTTAGCCTCAAAGTCCACGTTCCAGCCTCGGCCGTCGATGTTTTGGGTCGCGTGGGACGTGAAGTTCAGCTTCATACCCATCTCTACCTTCGGGAGGACAATGTTGCCCTTTATGGCTTTGCCACCTCCGAGGAGTTGGGCCTCTTTGAGAGGCTTATCGCCGTCTCTGGGGTTGGCCCAAAAGTGGCTTTAGCTAGCCTTTCCGCTTTGGGCGCGGAGCGTTTGGCGGGTGCCATCGCTGCTGGCCAGGTAGAACTTCTATCGCAAGTGCCGGGGGTAGGCCGAAAGCTGGCGGGTCGTTTGGTCTTGGAGCTAAAGGGCAGGCTGGAGATGGGGGCATTGCCCTTTGTAGAGCAGCCCGAGGTGGTGGCGGCCCTCACCAGTTTGGGTTACTCCTCTGCCGAGGCCATGGCGGCCGCCGCCAGTCTACCCAACGACCCCGAGATGGGGTTGGAGGAGAGGATCAAAGAGGCCCTCGCTTACTTCGCTGGCAAAGGAAAATAGTCATGCCGAAAAAGGAGCGTATCCCTCCCCATCAGTCGCTGGTCGAAGAACTTCAAGTGCTCCATTGGGGTTCAGTGCCTCCTTTCGACGCCTCTACTTGGGATTTTCGAGTGGAGGGATTGGTGGATAATCCCTTACGCCTGAGTTGGGAGGAGTTTCGCCAATTGCCTCGCACTATTTCCGTCAGCGATTTCCATTGCGTAACGGGATGGAGCCGGTTGGACAATCGTTGGGAGGGTGTGCTATTCAAGATCATCGCCCAGATGGCTCGGCCCCAGGCTCAGGCCCGCTACATGACCATTGTCGCCGAGGGGGATTACACTACCAGCATGCCTTTAGAAGACTTAATGACCGACGATGTTAATGTTGTCTTGGCCTATCGCCTCGATGGTAAGGACTTGGAGCCCGTCCACGGCGGCCCCCTGCGCCTGGTGGTGCCTCATAAGTATGCCTACAAAAGCGCCAAGTGGGTGCGGGCTCTGCGCTTCACCCAGGAGCAAGAGTTGGGCTTTTGGGAGAAGCGAGGCTACAGTGACAGCGCCGACCCCTGGAAGGAGGAGCGATACGCATGAGGACTTTCTTTTGTCGCCCTGACCCTGAGTGTAGCGAGGAAGGGTCTACCTACTGTATCGCTGAGATCATTCGCGAAGTTACCTTTAGCAAGTGCAGATTCTTCGCTTCGCTCAGAATGACAGGGGGCTGACCCCTGGAAGGAGGAGCTATACACTAAAGAAAAATATGCATACAAAAGTCATGGTTAGGGAAAAAGAAAGGAGCTAAAATCTAATGTCACCGGAGTGGCGGGCAATTGTCCTTTTGGTTCATCTGGTGGGCACTCTGTTTATGGCGGCACCCCTCTATATGCTCGTTGTGGTCAACGAAAGGGCCCGCTTTGGTGTCCCCATCGGTTATTTTACCGATAGGTATATGGAGAACATCATAAAGAACCAGCCCCCTCGCTGCTATGCTTATCTTGCTGCGGTGTTGGTCAGCGGGCTGGTTCTGGTCAACGACCGGGGTTGGGACTCCCTCACTGAGTGGCCCTTGCTCATCAAAGTCGGCGCTTTTATTGTCTTGACGGGCTTGCTATCCTACGTTCATTTTGGCATCCAGCCCCGGATCGAGGCCATACTGGATGGGGTGAAGCCCGATGCCCCGGTTCCCCCGGAGGTGAGGCCCCAGATCACCGCCCTGAGGATAAGGCGCAAGAGGCTGGCGGGTCTCTGCCTTTTTCTGGTGTTGACGGCAGTCATCATGGGTTTAAGGGTGATGTGGACGTACAACACTGCTCTAACCCTCCTCTTCCTAGCGGGGGCTGCCCTCTTTGCCTGGCGGGCCTATAAAGCGCCGGTGCCCTATGGCTGGGTGTAGATTGGATGGAGCAAAAGCTGGTGCCCAAAGAGACCCTCTTGAAGCTTCATCGGTAATGATGGCTCCTATTGTCTGGGACAGGAGGAGACGATGTTTCACAGGAGGAAACTGTAGCATCAGCCTTCGAAGGAACTAATCACTAATCTTCTTTTGATTGGTGGACTGAAAAACGCCATGCCGTTTAACCAGCGTGGATGGGTTAATGAAGTGGGTTTATACGTGCAGCTTCGCCCTGCCGGCCCATATATGATTCTCCAAGCTGGCGACCATATGTTTAGGTCCAGTATATCAGTTCGGTGTCGCGATAGCGGTGAAGGATGGGACGCGGACTTTAAGATCGATAAATATTCTCCAGGTGCATGGGAAAAGCTTGTGGGGCCGACACTAGAGATAGCGGGCTGGATCGTAGTCAATAGTGGTTTAAATGATGATCTGCTCAAAAGACTGACAGAAGCTGTGGCAAGATTCCGCTCCACAGGGATATGGGCCTTACTCACGGAAGAAGAGCAAAAACATATGGGAGATTTCTTTTCGAGCATGGATTAGAGATTTTGAGCAAGCTGCATGTCTGAATTCCAAATTGTTTCTGACTTTCGTATGACCGGCGACCAGCCCCAAGCGGCGGATGAGCTGGTGGAGGGGCTGAACCGAGGCCATCGCTACCAGACCCTGCTGGGCGTCACGGGGTCGGGGAAGACTTTCACCATGGCCAATGTCATCCAGCGGGTGC
>JACQTR010000122.1 GCA_016210705.1 Chloroflexota bacterium
CACTCTGCCGGTCGAGGCAATTGTTCTCATGAAAAGCGAGCTGCGTCCAACCGGATCGTTCTATACGAAGTTGTGGGAAGTGCGGATCGGCGGCAGGTGAGTCCTTCATGGCTCGATGTGAAACAGGCGGGCCGCGTGATGGACAGTGAGGATGTGAACTTCTTCACGGGTCAGCCGATTCATGGTAGCGTAGGCATCTTCATCATCTACAGTTATAACCTCATCCAAAAAGCTACGATTGAGCACCCCAGGAATGAAACCGGCCCCTAAGCCATCGATGCGGTGCAAGCCCGCTTTGCCTCCGCTTAGGACAGGAGAGCGGGCGGGCTCTACAGCGATGATGCGAACCTCGGGAATGGCCGCCTTCAACACCTCTCCTACTCCAGTGATGGTGCCTCCTGTTCCCACACCAGCTACAAAGGCGTCCACTTTCCCCTGGGTTGCCTCTAATATCTCCGGCCCTGTGGTGCGGCGGTGAATCTCAGGATTGGCAGGATTGGCAAATTGCTGAGGCATAAAATAGCTGGGGTTCTCCGCCAACAATTGTTGGGCGGCATAAACCGCCCCGGACATGCCTTCAATGGCTGGAGTCAAAATCAACTCGGCCCCATATCGGCTGATAAGCCTGCGCCTTTCCAGGCTCATATCTTCGGGCATGGTCAGAATGAGACGATAGCCTTTGACTGCGGCCACCATAGCCAGACCGATACCAGTGTTGCCACTGGTAGGCTCAACAATGGTAGCCCCAGGGCCCAATTTACCTTTAGCCTCGGCATCCTCAATCATGGCCAGGGCAATACGATCTTTCACGCTGCCGGCTGGGTTCAGGGACTCCATTTTGCCCAAGACGGTGGCTGATCCTAGCCGGGGAAGCCGGTTGAACCTAACCAAAGGGGTATTACCGATGAGTTCTAAAACAGTATTTACACAACGTTTCACTATAAGCCTCTTTTGGGTAAAAGATTATATATAATACATGCCTCGCCCTTGACTGCGACGCTGGCGCTCTGCCAGCTCGCCTATGGTGGTGGCATTTAAGACCTTCTGGGTGGCTTCCTTTATAGTTACCCAAACCTCCCTCTGGACACAATCTTTAACTTGGGGGCAACTTTCGGCATCCTCAACACAGCCGATAGGGGCTATAGAGCCCTCCAAGGTGGCAATGACCTCAGCCAGATTGATGTTGCTGGGTGGCCGGTTCAAGGCGTGTCCCCCTTGGGGGCCCCGCGTGCTCTTGATAATACCCGCCTTACGCAAGATGGTGAGCAGTTGATCCAAATAGGGCTCAGGAATGCCCTGACGGGCAGCGATGTCAGCGCTCTGGATAGGGCCTTGCCCGTAACGCTGAGTTAGGTCCAGTAGAGCCCTCACCCCGTAATCTGCCTTCTTTGATAGCCGCATTTTCCCACCTCTCCCGACTTCAAGACGAATTTATACTTGACTTACTAAGTAGACATTCTATCACTCTAAACGCTGTAGCACAAGAGGGGGAAGGCGAGCGAAAGGCGTCCAGTTATCATCTGAAAAACGACGTCAGATGTTCTCACCGTTTAACATATTAGACCTCATTATCTAAATCTAAATGTTAACAGGCTCCTTCCAATTGCTCGGAAATAGGTATGAATTCATCAGCTCGTGTACCTTCGACGCTGTGCTACGATCTTTTGAGTATATGCGAATCACGCGCCACCTCTCCGGCAACATCTCAGAAATGCGCGCTGCTGCCGTAGGGTCGATTTTCCCGATCATAGGATTCCATACCTTGATTGATTCTTTCAGTTGAACCGGATCCACTTGAGCTATGTCGGGGCGGCATAGCTTAGCTAAATCTTTGGCTGCGAGCCGGCGCTCACAATCTTCTTCTGTGGGATCCACAGATCCGCGATGATGACCCTCGGTACATACGAATTCATACACCCTCTTCCATTCAGGATCGCGGTCAATTATCCTCTTCCACTCGTGGGATAGGCTTGATCCAGGGTCTTTACGAATCATGCTCAAAACGTGTGCCATCAACTGCCACTCATCTACAAACTCTAAATACATTTTTAGTTCCGCTGGCGTTTGCACTGGCCCGATGTCTCCCCAGAATTTCCTGATGGTTTCTTCGAAGACTTCGCGCAAGTGAACCTCAATTGCTCGAACGGTCCGATGGTAGTAGATATCGCTAAACAAGAGCAAACGTGTTTGGAGAATAGTGGCCAGCGAGGACAACCCATGCAGGTGAAGGACTAAACCCTCATCAGGATGAATAAAACTGTAATGGATCAACCTTTCAACATCAGCCTGAGGAGCCGGCCGTCCGCACATGTAAGAATCCCTCAAAACGAAATCCATGTTATCAACGGTGTAGGGCCCTTGAAAAAGAGGGCGCAATTTTTTGACCCACTCCGGTGTGTCTTTCGTCGGTTCCGACCCTTTTTTGATCAAGTGCTTCAAGTTCTCCGGTTGTATTTGTTCACCGTTTTCAAAATCCCCAGACGGGCTTCGCTTGATGTTTTTGATGAGAACAGCCAATTCGCTGTCGATTATGTCGCACGAGATATCCTCGTGAGTACGTTGTCCCGATGAAGCCCCTGCCAAATAGCACGTGTCAAAGAAATGGGAAAACGGGCCGTGGCCTATGTCATGTAGCAACCCTGCAATCCGTGCCGTTTCAACGACAAGTGCCTTTGAAGGCGTATCACCGCAGGACTGACGGAGACTTGAGTACAAGTGTTCGACAAAGGTCCCGCCAAGGTACATGCTGCCCAAGGCATGCTGGAGCCGCGTATGCTCACCTGAGGGAAATACCCACCACGCAGCTTGAAGTTGATGGATTCTGCGAAGCCGCTGTAACCATGGGTGGTCAATCAACTCGAACTCTGTGGATTCATCCGACGTCTTTCCATAATCGTCTGGCTTTGTAATCCGAATGAAGCCATGGATTGGGCACGCGACTAGATTAGCGCGCTGGTATTCTAAAGGGTATTCTTGTGGCAATCTGCCTCCGCAAATTTCTAGTTATCGGGAAAAATAGACTTTCGTTATCGCCTAATTAGCGTAGAACCGCTGGTTGGATTTTAGC
The DNA here is from genome assembly GCA_016210705.1 of Chloroflexota bacterium. Classification (GTDB taxonomy): domain Bacteria; phylum Chloroflexota; class Dehalococcoidia; order JACQTR01; family JACQTR01; genus JACQTR01. Next base: position 3,068 of record JACQTR010000122.1, read on the forward strand.
AACGTCTGGGCACTAGCGTCAACCACAACTTCTTTGTGTTGTCGCAACACTTGTTTTATGGTTTGCAGGCGCGACGAGGCGCGGAAAAGGGCCGATAGTTGGAGCAGAGGCAGAAAAAGCTCGGTGCTATAGTAAGTCGTCAACGGCCAATTGTCCACTTATCGGATCTATTTAGGTGGCTGGTGGGCGATATTAGTCCACTATAGGAAGAGCCACTCCTCGCGAGGTGAGCCCGGCGGCCAGGCAGGGTAGGCACGGAC
>JACQTR010000112.1 GCA_016210705.1 Chloroflexota bacterium
ATTTAATACAGGCCACTCTGTTTCACGTGAAACCTCAGGGCCAAGACCTGGTTGGCAGTGATTCCAGGAACGCGGAAATAGTCTTGCCATCTCCTCAGGTGTCTCCAACTCCGTCTCTTACCCCATCTCCCACGCCGTCCCCTACTCCATCTCCGACGTCATCTCCCGCGCCGCCCCCCATTCCGTCTCCGACGCCCGTGCTCACAGACTTAGTGGTTGCGCTGGTAACCCCAATTGATCAAGTAGCCGTAGCAGAACCTGAGCCTCCTGTCTCTCCTCAGGCGTCCCAGGTTGCTGAGGAGTTTGTAGCGGCCCCATCCCCCGCCACAGAGTCTGTGGAATCCACGGCAGCAGAACCTCCGGCACCCTCTCCAGAGCAAGAAATACCCTCTGCTGGGGAGAGTACATTGATACCAATGCCGCAAATTGACCTTCCCGCCCAGCCTAGAGTCGGCGAGGAGGCTCCGGTCCCCGTACATGAGGAAGCTGAACGTGCAGTTCTTGTCTTAACCTCTATAGCTTTAGCTTTAGCCGCCGCCGGTGCCGCTCTGGCCCTATTTGCGATATATGGAGCGTTGTTACGTAGACAATAATGCGCCAGAGGTTTATGGGATTAGCTCTACTTGCCAGGCAGGATGGATTTCATTCCAGCCGTGGTGGTGATCTAGGACCCATGGGCCCGTGGCGCGAACCCGCTGTCCCACTGATGGAGCTATCACACGCGCCTGGTCTGCAGGGACGATCTCGATATGCAAGCCCCCGTGCCTATTCCGCAGATTATCTTCGTTAAGTAGGTGAAGGTAAGGTCCGTCCAGTATCAAGTCAAAGGTTTGATCGCCGTCAAATGCCTTTTTATACACGTAAACAACAGTACCGGTGACAGTGACGCAAGGGTTCAGGACGCTTAAGCGCTTTGGTGCGTGGACACCGGCCAGTGTATCGCCCACAAGGCAGCCGTCAGGTCCGAATACCCTTTTGACTTCTGGCTCGTTGTAGCCGCCTACAGCCGTCACGATTCCCTCGATCAAGGAGTCAGATATTCCCCAGCGTCCCTCTTCGCGCTCCAGGGTAGTCTCGCCATCTAAGGGAATACGGTCGTTGCCCAAAGTAATGGTTAAGGCCACCTCCAGCTTTGCTTCTTCCCCCCTTAAAATCGTAGACTTAACCTTTTTTAGGGATACCTTAAGGTTTCCATAGGTCTCTCTCTGCTGGCGTATTATCTCTCGCCAATCATGTTCTAGGGTAGTGTCTCTGGCTGAAGAAGAAAGGGAGTTGTACATGCCCTCGTTGTCACCTTGATTCAAGGCCGTAATGAATTTATCTAGGGCCTCTTGAGGACTGCCCGGCATGGGAGTCGGTGTTCCTTTATTATGGACGCAAGCTAACAAAAAAATGATCATGAAACAAAAGGCCATTGTAAGCTTCAATATGACTTCTCCAACCCCAAGCCCCAACTCGCAGTCGGCGGAGTGTCAATAATTAGCGTAGCATTAACTGAAGCTATCATATCAAGTTCCTGGCTGGGCTTGTCCCATTTGGTGTACCAGTCGTCTATAGAAGCCCAGGCTAACGAAGAACGGAATGAAATAGTATATTATGCGGAAAAGGGCAGCGGCCAAAACCGTTTGCTCTAAGGGCACTCCCAACAGTGCATAAATTCCAGCCATGGAACCGTCTTGAACACCAAGACCTCCAGGGATCATCGAGATCATGCCCAATGTAACGCCTACGACAAAGCCTGTCAAAAGGACACCTGGGCTAATAGGGTTGCCTAACGCATCGAAACAAAACCCGAGGGCTATAATGCTACTTGCCCAATCAGCCACAATTAGCCCCAAGGGTAGAGCTAATACCAAAGGTCGGCCCCGTATTACAGCCATGCCGCGCGCCAGGGTGGCATCGAGGTTGCCCAGTGCCGGCGGGATTTCATGATGCGTAAGAGAGCGCCATACCTTAGCTATTAGCCTTAATATCACGAGGCGAATCGGTTGGCTAACAAGCACTGCCGCGGCAATTAGAATGCCCAAGATAGCGATGACCGCAGCTAAAACTGCTCCCGTGGCTTCGCCACGCGATAGCGGTTGGCTTAAAAGAAGGTGTACAAGGCCTACGGGGAACAGTAAAAACAGGGCGAGGTTGTTTAGGTAGGAGTCAAAGAGTGACGCGGCCAATATATCGCCTACAGCAAGCCCACTTCGCTTCATAACTAATATGCGAAGGGAGTACCCTGCGGCGCCAAGGGACAAAATGTGGTTTAAGGTAATGGAAACAAATCCTATCTCGGTGAGGTCGCGCTGGCTCATCGGGATACCGAAGATTCGGTTCATTATTGTAAAGCGATAGCTCAGACAAGCGTAAGAGATTACAGTGAACAATAATACCATCGGCGCTAGCTTCCAGTTGGCTTCACTCGCGACTCGCCGAACCTGGTGCCAATCGAGGGCAATCACAAGAACTCCAACCACTGCCAGGATTGCAGCGAGGGCGATAGAGAGATATTGGAGCTGTCTTCTTGAGTTCTCCACTCGTTATCCTTCCGTGATCCGTGTTAGCGCGATGGCAGTCTTCAATAGGCCCACCGGTCCGCCTTGATAGAGTAAAAAGCGGTCTTCCCAATTTGGTTCAAACTTGGCTTTATAGTTACGTAGGCCCTTATAGGAGAAAAACCGATTGAGATGTTCATAAAGTTGACGGACTGCTCGCTCTTGCAAAGTCGCCCCGGGGCGGTCGCCAACTCCGGCAAAGGGCGCCATACCCAGATTAAAAAAACGATACCCCGTTTCTTTTAGATACAGCAGTAGCTCCGTAAATAAATATTCCATGACGCCGTTAGGTATTTCCGTTCGATGCCGCATTAAGTCAATAGTGGCTGTGCCAGTCTGATAGGCTGGAATTTCGTTGGCGAATGCTATTATTTGTCCCGCCGAATTGCGGACAGCGAAGAGGGGTGTTTCGTTCAGGTAATCCCATTCGAAGCGGCCAAGGCTAAAGCCGCGCTCGCGCCGTCCCGGCAGGGAGAGCCACTCATCGGAGACCTCTTTTACCTCTTCTAACAGTGGCCGTGGATGAGGGGGAGCGTGGTGGGTTAAGATGTAACCAAGCCCCTCAAACTTTCTACGAATGTGCCTGAAATGTTTCAACTGTACTGTATGGGATGAGAAGCGCTCCAGGTCTATTATGGCTTCCTCGCCGATCTTGAGGACTTGTAGCCCAAGCTGGCGATACATGGGTAATAAGTCTGGTAGTACCTGGTGAAAGGCAACTAGCCAGCCGTTGTCGGCGCAGTAGCGTAAAAAGGCGCTGGTAGCGTCTTCCAAACAATCTTCTGGTCCGACCGGATCGCCTAGGCTGATGGCCACGCTTAATGAGGCTTTGTATGCTATGAAGCACTTGTAGTCGCCGGAGAATAAATAGGATTTATCCGGCCATAATTTGAAGAAATCCAAAGATGAACGTCCGTATTGAGCCAATATATTTTTTGCCATTGTTCTATCATGGGGTAGTGTTCTAAGCCTATAAGCCAGGGGACGAAACAGGCTGTATCCGGCAAGAAGGCTCGCTAAAATTCCTAGCAGGCGCAGCGACTCCAGAAACCAGCGGGCATGGCGTGTGTAGGGCACTAGGTCGCTGTTTCCCACGAGAGTAAATTCCCGCAATGTTCTGATCAAAGCATCTTTCCCATTAAAAACAAGGCCGAAGTCCCGCTGGTCCAATAACCAGAAGCCTGCTGTTCCGTAAGCTAGCGCGATCAGCAGGCTGGCGACCATTAGAATCACGCCCTGAGCTATGCCGCTAGGTTCACTGCGCACGGTAAACTGCTTTCGGAAGATAAATAGAAGCATCGCTGTAACCAGTGGGGCGGAACCTGAGTACCAAAGATGGCCGCGCCCAATGTGGGCCGCTACTGCTAGGATTAAGACGGCCATTGTTATCATCCAGGCTATTTTACGACGCTGGAAGAGATGGAAAGACAAATAAACCAGCATGAACCCAAAGGCTACGGTTAACGAACGTCCCCAATGATGTAATCCAAAGGGTAATATTAAATTGAAGAGACGGGGATGCTCATGAAAACGCGTCAACAACACTTGCATAATACCCAACGCCCCGTTAGCTAATGTGGCGGTCGCCACCAGCCATACGGGCCCCTTTTGTTTCAAGACAGCCCCAATCCAACGGGAACGGTGTCTAGAGGGTATAGCGGATACGGTGTCTACGTTACCCTGAATTGGTGTTTTGGGGTATTTGTCCGTGACTTGAAAGGTCATAGTGTGTACTTTCGGTGCGCTACTTTGGCCGACGCTCTGACCCAAGTAGATATTACGCCAGCCAATAGTCCCGTGGAAAAAGCAATCATGTGATCCATGCCATATGTATTTTGTACAAAAACTAGTAGCAAAAGCAGGACGATGAACGTTCCCCCAATTAAAAGGTTTCTCCATAGCCCTGTCGCTTTGCTTAGCATTAAACCCCAGCATGTAATTGATGCCGATGATGATCCCATATCCGGCGGATACAAGAATGGCCTAACCCAGGCGATGCCCCATATATCTAACGGCCATAATAGTAGTATGGAAAGGACACTGGTCAGCGGCCCAAGTAGAAAGAAGCCGATCGCAGTAATCTTGGTACCATAACGATACTCGAGTGACCCTACTCCAAGTAGCAGCATGGCGAGAGCTGTGGGGCGCACTCCAGGCAAACTGGCGAATAGAAGCCCTACCCAAAGACTGTAAAAGTGTCCGGCTTTCAAGGCGGGTAAGTTCCAACCGAAGATCTGCATCAGACGCGGGAAGTAACCCCGTGCCACAGTTCCTGTAGCTATGAAAGCGATAAGTATCGAAATGAATAGGGCAATGGTCAGGGGTATCCGCATGGCTAAAGGCGCGACCCGGCTCAGCGCCAAGGAAGCCTGGGAAAATCTAGATTTTAAAATCAACGCTTCTCCTGTTTGAAAGCGCTTAATAGGCTTCGTTATCATTGTATATTAAAATCATCGGTTTTTCACTTAAAGATGCTACAAAGCTATGGATCACAGTAGCTTTGAACAAAGATACGTCTATCTGCCCTTGCGCCAGTCGCCGCGATGGCTCTACAATTAGACAATAGAGTCCGCAAAGGTGGTTCATGTCCCCGAAATTCCGGCTTATAGTAATCGGTATTGTGCTTATTGTCCTCGCTGGCTCGGCCTGTCGCAGGCCTAAGCCTGCAGCGACTCCAACACCGACAAGCACCTCAACGGCGTTGGCAACGCCTACGCCATCTCCGGTGGCAATACCCTCTCCAACGGCTACTCCCTATCCCACGCCCGAAGCTACACCAACAATACCCCCCGAATTGTGGCGCTCTGGCTGGCCAAAGACGGAGGCCAGGAATGAGATTACCGCCCTCGCTATCGATCCCTCCAATGGACAGAGCGTGTACGCTGGCACTTCGGCAGCTATTTATCTTTCAGTGGATGGTGGAGAATCTTGGACTAGGGTAAGTTCGCTGCCTAACCTTGTGGCTATGGTCGTTGACCCTAGAAATGGCGATACTCTTTACGCTTATTTCTGGCCCAAACTATTAGATGCGCCCCAAGAGCCGAGAGGATTCAGAAAAAGTAGCGACGGTGGCAAGACTTGGAGCGATCCCAGCGGGGGAGTTTCGGCACAGATCATTGGCCAAGCCACCACACTGGCGATCGATCCCTCTAACCCCGCTACCATATTAGTGGGCACAGTTTACCAGAATAGCTATGGACGAATCTTCAGAAGCCTCGATGGCGGCGCAAGTTGGCAGGTCACCTACATTATCACTTCAGTTATGGGAATCGGCGACATGACAGCCATAGCCGTCCATCCCACCGCCAATAACGTTGTGTACGCAGCTAATAGCGTGTACCACGGTGGGGTGGTTGTTCGGAGCGATGATGGTGGTCTTTCTTGGCGTCCATTGGCGCCTGTTCCGATGCCGCTAGCTTTTCCGGTAAGTTTGGCTCTTGACCCCTTAGACATCGATTCTGTCTATGTAGCCTTCCAGGCACCTATGGGTGGCGGGGCTAATGTATACAAAACCAAGGATGGCGGTAGTTCTTGGTCGCTAGTTAGCGATGGGTTGCCCATAGGAGCCTCGAATCCGCTACTGCTTATTGATCCTAGTGATCCTAAAAACATGTTCATTTCCTTTCAGGGAAGCAACGGGGGGGTCATTCAAACCACTGACGGCATCTTTTGGACGAAATTGTCACCCGAAGGCGCTCCCCAATTTAGACACGTCACTGCTCTCGGCTACAGTCCCGCTGAACGTAAGTTGTACGTTGGAACAGCAGATGACGTGTGGCAGAGCACGCGTTTTCCGTAATGCCATTCTAGGCTATATTTGCGTATTTTAGCGTAGATAACTATTGACAATAGTAAGTCTAGCACATATATTGTCCACCAAATAAGTGTAGGAGGTATGGACGATGCGTGGCATGGCTAGAGAAGGTTTTTGGGCGCAGTGGTGGCGGGTTGCTGGTGTGGCAGGGATAGTTTTTGTAATCTTGTTTATGGTTGGTATGGGGCTTCAGGGAGATGCGCCTTCCCATGAGGATTCAGCAAGCGAAATAGCGGCCTGGTTCACGGACAACGGCAAGCTATACATTGTTGGAGATTATCTGATAGGGCTAGGGGTTGTTCTTTTCTTCTTGCCCTTCCTCGTCGCCTTGCGGAGCCTTTTGGGAGAGGCAGAGGGTGGGGCGGGCATCTGGTCTAGGCTCGCTTTTGTCGGTGGCGTGGTGGTGGTGACCCTTGGGGGTGCCCTAAGCGCTTTCCAGGGAGCCCTGGCCTACGGCTTCGGTGTAGTGGGGGAGGGCGACGAGGCTACTGTTCTCACCATGCTGTATGCAACTTTTTATCAAGTTACCTCTCTTATGCTGGTGGTAGCCTTTTTTTTGTTGGCATCTTCGTGGGTTATTTGGCGGACAGCAGTTCTTTGGCGGTGGTTGGCTGGGCTTGGCCTGGTGGTCGCTGTCCTGGGCATAATAACACCCCTTGCCCAGTTGGATGCCAATCCTGAGGGGACGCTGTCCATATTTGGGTTTATAGCTTTCTTGGGCTTTCCTCTTTGGGTGTTGCTAGTAAGCATTGCCATGATAACGAAGAAGAGCCTGCCGGCGGCGCGCAGCTAGAAGACGGACCCAATGGCGTCAACTATAGTGATATAGGATATAGTTGGCGTTTCTAAATCACAGTCTCTCATGTGGTAGATAGCCTTCAAAGGGCTTTTATATGCTATGGGTTCTGTCTGGCTTGCAACGTTGGCACAGCGAAGGGTCTGCAGGTTATTCAGTTTCCGTAGTCTCCACGGATTGTTAAGGCTTACAGGTTTATTACAAATTTTAAGTATTTTGACTGAATTACTATTGACAATAGTAAGCCCTTTTGCTATAATGTGAAAAATTTCGCTATGAGCGTCAATTGCTACCCTGCGATACGACAGGGCAAAGGAGGATACGTGAAGAAAGGGTTCTTGGTTATAGCGTTTTTAGTAGCAGCGTTGTTTATGGCTACGCCTGTCTTAGCTGACATGCCTGCCCCTGGCGATGGGCCAGCTTTCGGGCAGCATGTATCGGGAATGGCGCCGCAGCATCCGCTAGAATATGGAGGGGCGATGTTTGGCGCCTGCGTGAGCACTATGGCGCAAGGGGATGATTGCCCCCACACCCACTAAAATAAGCCCCCAAAGTAAGCAAGTCCAAGGCGGCACAATGGAAGAGTTTAGCATAGTTCGGAGAACGGTTTAGTGGTCGTCGGTCCGGAAGGAGGGGTTTTCCGTACCCATCGTCTTGGCATCCGCAAGGTTCTCGGCGATCTGGAGGCCGAGGTCATGGAGCTCATCTGGCAAAAGGCCAGCGACAACGGGGTGACCGTCCGCGACATTTACGAGGTCCTGCGTCTCAAACGGCCTATCGCCTACACCACAGTGATGACCACCATGGCCCGTCTGGCCAAGAAAAAGCTCCTCCGTATTAGAAAGCGGGAGCAGACCTATTACTATTTCCCCCAGTTCAGCGTCGATGAGTTTAAGGCCAACCTGGTGGGCCGGGTTTTGGATAGCCTGCTGGTGGAATTCTCTGGCCAAGCCATGTCCCATCTAACCCGTCTGGCGGGAGAGGGAGAGGCGGAAACAATAGCTCGGATAATGGAGCAGATCGCCGAACGTCGGAGCGAGCGAAAGGCCAAAGATGCTCAATAGCTACCACACTGCCGTTATCGCTACCGCCATAGCTCTGGCCTTAATAGGCGGCTATTTACACTTGATGCTCTTGAGGCGTATGCGCTTTCCCGCACGTAATCCGCTCTTACCCTACGCGATAATTCTGCTGTCTCCCGCCATTATCCTTGGCTTCATAGTCGCTGGTCACTGCTATTCCGTGATTTCCGAATGGGACGGCCATATTTACGATGACCACAGTATTGCTCTTATGCTTTTGGTTGGGCAAGGGTTGATAGTTGTGGGCTCTCTGGCCTTGGCCTTGGGCCGCCTGATTTTCAGTTATTTATTGATCTGGCGCTATCCCCAGATCTCCGATCCCACCCTAATAGGTCTGGTTCAGAACTTGTCCTCCCGCTTTGGGGTGCCATGCCCCACTTTGCGTCTCTATCCCCATTCCCACCCGCTGGTCTTGCTCTGCGGCACCCGTAGCCTTGGGCCTATGTCTATTCTCATTTCGGACTGGGTATTGGCTAACCTGGACCAAGAGGAGTTGGAGGCAGCTCTAGCCCACGAATTGGCTCACATCCAGCGTCGAGATAACCTCTTAGGGGGCATAGCCACTTTCTGGCAGGAAGCGTTCTTTTATTTGCCCCCAGTGCGCAAGGTCTATCTAGCTTGGCAAAAGGAAAGAGAGTTTGACTGCGACGAGCAAGCGGCCTATGTAACCAGTCCCTTGGCATTAGCCAGTGTCTTAACCAAAGTGTGGGATCATGCTATCCGATCAAGGAGGGCGCAGAATCCGTTGCCGTCTACTAGAATATCATCCTTGTGGACGTCGGCGGTGAGTATGGAGGAGCGTATCCAGCGATTGCTAACATTGAGCGTAGAGTCAGCCGGGAATAAGGGTCAGTTTGGGGCTTGGTTCAGTTGGGGCTCTGTGGCTACGGTATTGGTTGTTCAACTGGCTTTGGCGGCCTTAGTGGTGAGCCGTTTTTGCTGGGGTGCAATAGCACAATTAAGGGTATGAGCCATACTTTTTTTTGGCCATTAGATACTATGTATAATAGTACGTTATAGCGTAGTTTGTCTTTTGGACCTTTTATGGAGGGAGGTGGGAATGACCTAAGGGCGTGTTCGGCTTTGGCTACGTGATTTGTGATTAAAAGGAGGTAAAATGGCTTCTAAAAAGTGGCGTTGGTTGGTGGCGCTCCTGATCCTGGGCACCTCATTGGTTTTGCCGTTGAAAGGCTCTGTTTTGGCTCACCAAGTTGCATGGCCTTTCGTAGAGCCGCAGGTCAGGGCCAAGGTAGCTGGGGATGTTATCACCTATACTATCTGGCTTAAGAACACCACCCACGCCGTTCAGCAGAATGTAGAGATCCGCTTCAAAATCCCTCACGGGACGACATTTGTGGAATCGGGGGCGGGCGACTTGGGTGTCAACCGCGGCGCCTTCGATGGCAAAGAGGTGGGTTGGATCCAGGGCAGTCTAGCCGGTGGAGTTAGGCAGGGGCCCTTCTTGGTGGTGGTCAAAACAAACCCCTGGAATTCAGAGCATCCCCATGAGACGGTGGCAGCTCGGGCTTGGGTACGTTGGCAGTTAGGTTCCTTCTTGTCCAAAGCCTTGGTGATGCAGAATCCCCTTATGCCTCCGTCGATGACCATCTCCGATGAGGAAGAAAAGCGGGGGCTGGTTCACATTGAGTATTTTGGCACCTGGCGCAACCTTAACGACCTCAGGGATCAGGTAGCCAATTGGGCCGCTGGCCAAGACTCGGGGCGGCGCATAGCTCTGGAGAAGGTGGAACGCCTCGAGGCCGTCATCCAGCACGTGCCCTGGCCCACGGCCAAGCTCGACCAGTTCGCCGCCGAGATTCACGAGGGTCTCCACCCGGTGGAGGATGGCCTAACGGCCCAGGATGTGGCCGCGACTCAGGCCGCCCTTCAAAAGGTTAATGAGGCCTTCCATGGCCTG
>JACQTR010000123.1 GCA_016210705.1 Chloroflexota bacterium
CTTTATAATTAAGTGACATGAATCTTTTACGTGTCACCAGAATTAAAGAACTCACCCCTGGGAGTAAATCCAGCGTAGCACGCACGCGTATACGTTGGCTTCCTTCAACCTTCAACTCACTACAACATCGTAACTATCGGCTGCTATGGTTAGGAACCCTCATTTCCAGCTCAGGTGACTGGATGGATCAGATCGCCTTTAGCTGGCTTGTTTACCAACAAACCGGCTCGGCTATTTACCTCGCGGTTGTTAACCTCTGCCGAATGGCACCGATAATGGTTTTTACCCTAATTGGTGGCGTGGTCGCCGATAGAGTGGAGCGGCGCCGTTTAATGTTTACCACACAGACGGTGGCTATGCTACTGGCATTGTTGCTTGCGGTGCTTGTATCTACCGGGCTAATTCAATTGTGGATGATATTACTTATCGCCGTTGGCCGTGGTGTCATGATGTCTTTCAATCAACCCGCGCGGCAGTCGTTGATCTCGGAGCTCGTTCCGCAAAATGACCTTGCCAACGCCATTGCCCTTAACTCCGCCACATTAAATCTAACTCGCATCATAGGGCCGGCCATTGGCGGCGTGCTGATTGCAAGTGTCGGTGTAGCCGGGGCGTTTTACCTAAACGCTGCCAGCTTCCTGGCGGTACTGTACGGATTAGCGCTGATGCGATTCCCCGAGCTCACCAGGGCGGCACACCGCGATGGCGTGCTGACGGACCTTGTCAGCGGCGTTCGCTATCTTTATGGCCAGCCAGCCCTACGTACTCTCGTGTTACTGGCGTTGGTGCCGTTGGTGTTCGGCATGCCGTATAATACTATGTTAGCTGTGTTTGCTAAAGATGTACTAAAAATAGGTGGCGGTGGCTTAGGTTTGCTAACTGCTTGCTCCGGTATCGGTGCGCTGGCTGGTTCATTATCGGTGGCCTCGTTTCCCATCACGAGCCATCGCGGCCGATTGATGCTGGCCGGCCTAGTAGGGTTTGGCCTCTCCTTGATAGTTTTTGCTACCTCGCACTGGCTTTGGCTATCATTACTGGCCCTTATGGCCATTGGTGTCAGCCAACAGGTCTATATGACAACCAATAACACCCTTATCCAGACATATGTGGACAAGGAATATCGAGGACGTATTCTAAGCACTCTCTTCCTCAACCGCGGCATGGTTCCTTTGGGCACTATGATTGCTGGCTTCGGTACCGCCACTTTTGGTGCTCCGGTCACCATAACTGGCATGGCTGCCGTGCTGGTGCTGATGGCGCTAGCAGCCACGATCATCGCACCTGCAGCGCGCAAAATACAGTAAAAAAAGTCAAAAGATACCAATAGCGACATATAAACTTACCTGGAGAATAGGATAGCATCTAATTCGCAGTAAGCCAGCAACCTCGGCGTCAAAATTACCTCTTGACCACATCTGGAACTGTAGCCGTCTGATTGACGCTTAGGGGATTAAGGGAGAAAGTTAAGAGGATCTAACGGTTGCCCGTTAAGGCGTATTTCAAAGTGGACGTGAGGGCCAGTGGCAAGACCGGTAGCGCCCACCCGCGCAATAAGTTGGCCTTGCTCTACATAGTCACCCACCCCCACCAAAAACTGGGAGGTATGAGCATACAAGGTGGTATACCCATTGCCGTGGTCGATGATAAGGTACCAGCCATAGCCATAACTCAACTTATCGGCCAGAATAACCTTACCCGAGGCGGAGGCATATATAGGCGAACCATAAGGAGGGCTTATATCGAGGCCGCTATGGCCAGACCAGAAGTATTGAAATATGGGCCCACTGGCAGGCCAATTAAAGCCAGTGCTGGCCGCTTGGGCGCTTTGGGGTGCTGGCGGAGGCGCAGCGGGTGCCGAGACGGCAGAGGCAGGTGCCGGAGCGGGCGCCGGAGCGGATGCAGAAACCAAAGCTGGTGCCGTCTTGGGCATCACCCCTCCGGGGATCATGACCTTTTGGCCGATGGCCAAAGTATCGACACCATAGAGCTGGTTGGCCGGATAGTCCACAACATCTTGCAACTCCGCTCCATACTTGAGAGCGATGGACGATAGGGTGTCTCCTGACTTAACGGTATGCAGGACACCACTGACCGGGGGAATGGCAAGTTTCTGCCCAATGCCAATCATATCGGCATTCTTAAGGTCATTGGCCCAAATGATGGTTTCAGGGCTAATCCCGTAGCGGGCGGCTATGCTCTGAATAGCATCTCCCGCCGCTACCTCATAGGTCACCGTACCCTCACGCTTAGCAACGGGATCCACAGCAGAGGCAGGTTGGGAACTAGACGGGTTAGGGAGAGACAGCACCTTTAGATACTGCCGCCGGTCGTCCAAAAGAGATAAAGACGCTGGTTGACTAGACCATTGGGCAGAATTACCCCCTTTCCAAGGTGTGGAAGAAAAGGGTAATACCCCACTTACCATCATTGCCGCCACGGCCGCCAACATCACCAACCCATGGCTAAGGTGGCGAAGCCTAAGGGAAACCTTTATGAATGGAATATGAAAGATAACAGGGAAAAATTCTTTTTCGACCTCTAAGGAAAAATCCTCAAAGGGATCCTTTTTGATAAAACTTACTTGCCTTTACCCCCTTCCGACTTTTTCCCTAAAGGCTCGGGTTACCCCGATCTTTTTAAAAAAGCTTATCTGCTATTACCCCCCTTCTTGGATTTCCTAGCTACATTTCTTTGCTCAACGTAGATATAAACTCGGCGTTACTGGACGTTTTGGCTAAGCGCTCTAAAAGGCGCTCCGTAGCCTCGGTCGCGTTGGTGGAATTGGCAGCCACCATGGCCATCATCCGACGAACCAGCCACACCTGTTTCAGAGTGGCTTCATCGAGGAGCAATTCCTCCCGACGTGTGCCACTGCGCTGAATGTCAACAGCCGGGAAGATGCGCCGCTCGGCCAGCTTTCGGTCCAGATGCAACTCCAAATTGCCCGTTCCCTTAAATTCCTCATAGATAACCTCATCCATGCGGCTGCCAGTATCGATTAGACACGTCGCGATGATAGTCAGGCTGCCCCCTTCCTCGGTGTTACGAGCTGAGCCAAAAAAGCGCTTGGGAGGATAAAGGGCCATGGGGTCGATCCCTCCCGAAAGGGTTCGACCACTAGGGGGCATAGCCAGGTTATAGGCCCGAGTCAAACGTGTGATGCCATCCAAAAGAATCACCACATCCCGTCCCGTCTCCACCAAACGTTTAGCCCTCTCCAAAGCCAGTTCGGCCACATGGGTATGAGACTCCACCGGCTCATCGAAGGTTGAGCTGATAACCTCGGCCTTAACCGAGCGCTTCATATC
>JACQTR010000113.1 GCA_016210705.1 Chloroflexota bacterium
CTCGGCTACCTTCTCGCTGTAGTTCCTTTGCTCGGAGATCTCACGACCTAGGAACACTAGCTCTTCCTTACGGCCGAAGGCTCGAGGCCCTAGGCGGTCGCTCATGCCGAACTCCATCACCATCCTGCGAGCGATCTTGGTAGCCTGTTCGATATCGTTTTCGCTGCCGGTTGTCATCTCCCCGAAGACCAACTCTTCGGCGGCATGGCCACCCAGGTTCGTGGCCAGCATATCGTTGAACTGGGAGCGTGTCCATAGATAGCGATCCTCGGCAGGAAGAAAGCGTGTGTGGCCCAACGACATGCCTCGAGCCACAATGGAGATCTTGTGCACATGGTCGGCGTTAGGGAGCGAGCGGGCCACCAGAGCATGGCCAGCCTCGTGGTAAGCTGTTATTTCTTTCTCCTTCTGGCTCATGAGGCGACTTTTACGTTCTGGGCCAGCAATTACTCGTTCCACGGCCTCCTCCAGTTCGGAATTGCTGATAGCCTTCTTATTCCGCCGAGCGGCCAAGATAGCTGCTTCGTTGACTAGGTTTGCCAGGTCGGCTCCACTGAAGCCAGAGGTTTGTTTAGCCAGGTTATCTAGGTTAACTTCTGAGTCCAAAGGTTTGCCCTTGGCGTGCACTTGGAGGATGGCACGGCGGCCATTAATATCTGGCCGATCTAAGACTACATGACGATCGAAGCGGCCGGGGCGCAACAGGGCAGGATCTAGAATGTCCGGGCGATTGGTGGCGGAGATGACAATAACATTGGTGCTGGTATCGAACCCATCCATCTCCACCAGGATTTGATTGAGGGTTTGTTCTCGCTCGTCATGGCTGCCTCCCAGACCTGCTCCTCGTTGCCGTCCTACGGCGTCAATCTCATCGATGAACACAATGCAGGGGGCGTTACGTTTGGCTTGATCGAAGAGGTCTCTTACCCGAGAGGCGCCAACCCCGACAAACATCTCCACAAACTCGCTACCACTAATGGAATAAAAGGGGACGCCTGCCTCGCCCGCTACAGCCCGTCCGAGTAGGGTTTTACCCGTGCCGGGAGGCCCTACTAAGAGCACTCCTCGCGGGATACGAGCCCCCAAGGCGGCGAACTTCTCCGGATATTTGAGGAACTCAACCACCTCTTGTAATTCCTGTTTGGCCTCCTCGGCCCCCGCTACGTCGCTGAAGGTAACAGTAGGTTTATTTCCAACGAACATTCGGGCTCGGCTTTTGCCAAAGGTCATAGCTTGGCTATTGGTGCCCTGGGCCTGACGCATCATAAACAAAAGCACGGCGCCAAAGAAGATGAGGGGTAAAAAGTTGATAGCCAGCCCCAACCAATTGCCGAATTGGCTGCTTTGTTTGACTACCACTTGTGGCATATTCGCATCCCCGGGTTTTATACCGGCCTGAGCTAGGATATCCAGGATGCTTGCGCTATCCTCTTTGCGTGATTTCAGCTTCTCATTAGTGGTGGTAATGACCGTGAGGGAATTTCCGTTTACCTCTATTCTCACCACTTCACCTTTTTTGGCCCGCTCTATGACATCGGTTAGGTCAATATCTTTGCTGCTGGTCATGGGCCGGAAAAAGGTGAAGAATATGGCCACCACGGCCACTAGGAGAAGTAGATAGAAAAAACCACCTCGCCACCGCATACTAACACCTGCTTCTGCCCTTGTTAGGGGGCAAGCCTTGTTTCTTTGTCATCCCATTATAACAAAAAAGGCAGGAAAAGGAAAATCAGAATCTTGTGGGCGCTAACTTTGGGGTGCGTCTGCGACTAAGACTCCGCCTATGGCCCAATTATCCCGGGGTACCTCCGTGAAGATGACTGTGGTAGCCTCCGGAGTTGTGTGGGCGATGGTGACCATCGCCTCGGTGATGACTCGAGCTAGTTCGGCTTTTTGGGCGTGAGTTCTCCCGGGGTACATCTCCACCCTGATAATGGGCATGGGCTACCTCCTCTTTATCTCTTTCCTCTGAGGAGTTTTGACTCCCTAGGTGGCGGCTGACGCTAATAATGCCGCGAACCCCCTCCAATTTGGAGAGAAGGCGGCTTAATTGGCTCCAACCGGTGGTTTCCAAGGTTACGTAAAGGGTGGCGGTGCCATCACCGCTTTCCGCAAAATTTACTGCCGCCAAATTTACCCTTTCCTCAGAGACTACGGCGCTGATATCTCGCAATAGCCCTACCCGGTCCCAGGCCTCGATCCGCACCCCTACCAGATACAACTGTCCCCCTGGCTCCCAGTCTACTTTGACGAGACGCTCTGTTTCGTCCTCGTGAATAATGTTGGGACAGTCACGGCGATGTATAGTTACCCCCCGGGTTCGGGTAATGTAGCCGATAATCTCGTCTCCAGGCACCGGCTGGCAACAATGGGCTAAATGGGTGAGAAGGTCGCCAACTCCAAGAACCTGAATCCCTGGAGAAACCCGTGTGGTAGGGATTGGAAGCTGAACCGGGGGAGCGGGTTCCTGTTGAGCCGCCAGGCGAAGACCGATCTGGTGAGTATTGACATCGCCGCAACCGATAGCGGCATAGAAATCCTCCATGGCCTCGTATTTAAAGATACGGGCGATCTCCTCTCCTCGATTTTCTAACCCAAGCCGTCGTAATTCTTTTTCCAGTAGCTCTTGGCCTCTCTCGATATTGGCCGTTCGCTCTTGTCGACGAAACCACTGACGTATCTTTTCTTGGGCATGGGAGGTCTTAATGTACCCCAAATGGGGGTTAAGCCAATCCCTGCTGGGGCCCCTCTCCCCTTTAGTGCTCAGAATCTCTACTGTGTCGCCATTTTGAAGGCGATAGTTTAGAGGCACCAGGCGGCCATTTACCTTGGCTCCTATACAGCGATGGCCCAGCTCTGTATGGACGCGATAGGCGAAATCGATGGGGGTGGCCCCCGCTGGCAGATCCTTAATATCGCCTCTGGGGGTGAACACGAAGACCTGTTCGGGTAAGATGTCCGTCTTTACTGATTCCAGAAATTCCTCGGCACCGCTAAGTTCCCTATGCCATTCCAGGAGTTGACGCTGCCAAGACAGCCTTTCTGAATGGGTCTCTACTGGGCCCTCTTTATAACGCCAGTGGGCGGCTACCCCGTATTCGGCGATCTGGTGCATTTGGTAAGTTCTAATCTGGATCTCCAAGGGCCGAGCATCGGGGCCCATTACCGTGCTGTGGAGGGATTGATAAAGGTTGTCTTTGGGGTTGGCGATATAATCGTCAAATTGGCCGGGCAAGGGATGCCACAGACTATGAGCTATCCCTAGGGCGCTATAGCAATCAGCGACCTCATTTACCAAGACCCTCAGGGCCAGCAGATCGTTTATCTCTCCGAAGTCCTTACCCTGTGCTTGATACCTCTTCATCTTCTGATAGATGCTGTAGAAGTGCTTAGGCCTCCCTGAGACCTCGGCCTTAATCCCGGCCTTGGTCAGTTCCTCCCTAAGGATACGGGTTACCTGGGTGATGTACCGCTCCCGTTGGGTGCGACTGGTGGTGAGGAGATGAGCCACTCGGCGGTAGTTTTCTGGCTCAAGGTGGCGGAAAGCTAGGTCCTCCAATTGCCACTTTAGTTGCCAGATGCTCAGGCGATGGGCCAAGGGAGCGTAGATCTCCAGGGTCTCCTGGGCTATACTGAGCCGCTTTTGGGGAGGAAGGGCCTTTAAGGTGCGCATATTGTGGAGTCTATCCGCCAGCTTGATGAGCACCACCCGGATGTCCTCGGCCATGGCCACCAGCATCTTGCGTAGGTTGTCGGCCTGGGTCTTGGATTCATCTTGGGCCTTAGGCCAGGGAATCTGGCTAAGTTTGGTGACCCCGTCAACTAGCCTCTGAACTTCACTACCAAACTGCCGGCCGATCTCTTCCGGGGCCACCCCGCAATCCTCGGGGACATCGTGAAGGAGAGCGGCAGCAACGGCGTTGGCGTCCAGTTGGAGGTCGGCTATGGTCATGGCGGTTTGTATAGGGTGCTCCAGGAAAGGTTCCCCGGAACGGCGCATCTGCCCTTCGTGAGACTGGGCAGCGAAGTGATAAGCCTTATCAACAAAGGCCATTTTATCGGGGGGCAGGTAGCCCTCCAGCTTTTCTCGAAGCTGGTTAATTTCCATAATCTTCCGCAGACTACTCAGTAGTTCTCCTCATATTAACTCTCCACCTGGTTCAAGTCAACGAATGAGCCTTTTGACATCTGCCTTGCTTTTTTGGTATCCTCGGCAAAGAAATCTAAAGTTGGAGGCGAGGTTTGGAGGGTCGTTTCGAGGACGAGGTTTGGATTAAAAAGCTAGGGTTGGGCCAATATAACGCCAATTGTTACATCGTCGCCTGTCCCCAAACCAGGGAGGGTGTAATTATCGATGCGCCCGCCGAGGCCGAGCGTATATTGGCCGAGGCTGAGGGGGTTAAGGTGGCATCTATCCTTATCACCCATGCCCACTTTGACCATTTGGGGGCTTTGGCCGAGCTGAAATCAGCCCTGGGGGCCCGGGTAGCTACTCATCCTAAGGAGGTTCTTCCACAGCCCCCGGACTTCTTTTTAGAGGAGGGAGATCTGGTGCAGGTGGGGACAGTGAGTCTTAAGGTCATTCATACGCCAGGCCACACCGCGGGAAGTATTTGTCTACTTACTGGTAGACATCTCTTTAGCGGGGATACCCTTTTCCCCGGTGGGCCGGGGAAGACGCAGACTCCGTCTCATTTCCTTCAAATAGTGGAAAACTTGGAGAAGAAGATATTTATTTTACCTGATGATACCCTTGTCTATCCAGGCCATGGAGAGGGTACTGTTCTGGCCAAGGAGAAAGGGGAGTTTCGCCAATTTCGGCAACGCCCGTCTCAGCCTGACCTTTGCGGAGATGTGCTCTGGCTGGCGCAGTAGCTCAAAGTTGACGGGTGAGAAACCTTGGGCTAGAATGCTCTAAGGGAAGTAGAGGCTTCAGTCTGTCATGTATGAAAAGGTTACTTTGGGCAATGGGCTTCGGGTGGTTACCGCTAATATGCCCCGTGCCCGATCGGTAAGTATCAGTTTCTTTATTGGTACTGGTTCCCGCTATGAATCACCTCAAGGGGCGGGGGTTTCCCATTTTGTGGAGCATCTCTGTTTTAAGGGTACCACGCGCCGTCCTACCTCCAAAGAGATCGCCGAGGCCGTAGAAGGGGTAGGCGGCGTTCTAAATGGCGGCACCGATAGGGAGTTGACTATTTACTGGTGCAAAGTGCCTACACAGCATTTCCCCTTGGCGGTAGATGTGTTGGTCGACATGTTACGCTACTCCTTGTTTGATAAGAGGGAGATGGAGAGGGAGCGTCAGGTAATCCTCGAGGAGATCAATACTATTCTTGATTCTCCTCATGAGCGGGTGGACGTTCTCATTGATGAGGTGCTTTGGCCTCAGCAGGCCCTGGGGCGGGAGGTGATAGGTACTAAGGAGACGGTGAGCGCCTTAACGCAGGAAGATGTCCTTAGCTATTTTGGTTGCCAATACAACCCGGCTAACATCGTAGTCAGCATAGCTGGCAACATTACTCAGGGTGAGGTTTTGGATCTTTTGAGCCCTCTCCTGGAGGATTGGCCTGTCCAAGAACCCCATGGCTGGTATCCCGCTGAGGATGGTCAAAAATCGCCTCATCTTCGTCTGGAAACCAAGAAAACGGAGCAGGCTCACCTTTGTATTGCGGTGCGGGGGTTGTCCATTGTTCATCCCGACCGTTATATCCTCGACTTGCTGAATGTTATCTTGGGGGAGGGCATGAGCAGTCGCCTTTTTCTCCAGGTTAGGGAGCGTTTAGGATTGGCTTATGATATCCATAGCTATGTCAGCCACTTCCTGGATTCAGGTTCCATGGCTGTTCATGCCGCTGTCCACCCCCCACGCTTAGTGGCGGCGGTGGAGGCTATTTTGGAGCAGCTACAGAGTCTTAAAGAGGAGACCCCCCTTCCCGAATTGCAGAGGGCCAAGGAGTTTAGCAAAGGGCGGCTGGTGCTCCGCATGGAGGATACTCGGAGTGTGGCGGGATGGATAGGAGCTCAGGAGCTTTTAACCGGTCGCATCCGAACCGTGGACGAGGTGGTCGCTTTATTGGACGCCATCACCCCGGAGGATTTGGTTCGGGTGGCTCGTCAACTTCTAGTTACGGAAAAGCTCAACCTGGCGGTAGTGGCCCCTTTACGGGGGGAAAAGCGGCTAGAGAGCCTTCTCAAGATTTAAAACTCGCGAGGTGTCATCTATCAAGCGCTTTCTTTTTGGGTTGGTGCTAGTCCTCAGCCTTTTGGGGCTGGTGCTCGTTCGTGGTGTAGGTAGTCGCTCTCAAAAGCCTTCGGCAACCGTCCCAGTGGAGGTCAATTCTAGCTCCATGGTAGAGAATGAGAAAGCTTCAGGAGTGTCCTCGGAGGAAATTCAGCTTAAAGAGCCTCCGTCTCCTCCGGTTGCTGTCGAGTCAGGAAAGTGGCTTATTGCTGTATATTTAACCCAGCGGCGATTGTATCTGTACAATGGATCTCAGTTGATGTCCTCCTATGAGGTGGCCATCGGCAAACAAGATAGCCCCACTCCTGTGGATCGATGGCAGATATCGGAAAAGATAGTTAACCCTGGTCCGGGCACTCAGTTTGGCACTCGTTGGATGCGTATAAATTCTTCCAACCCTGCTACTGGGGCTTACGAGCGGACCGATTACGGCATCCACGGTACCGACGAAGAAGATAAAATAGGCACCCCCGTTTCGGCGGGGTGCGTTCGTATGCGCAACCAAGATATCGAAGCGGTCTTTGACTTGGTTCCTTTAGGCACCGCCGTCGTCACCTTGCCCTAGGCTTGGGCTGCTAGCGAGGCCGCCGCTTTAGCCTCGGCCGCCGAGCGCAGGCGGGGTCGACATAAGATCTCTTTGATCCTGAGGTCGAAGAAATCCTGGGCATTGACTGGCCTCAAGACCACAGCGGTATCGGCCCCTCGGCCTGTACCGGCGATGACGATAGCGTCCTCATCGGTTCGGACTAGGCCAGCGTCGGCGGCCATGACGGCAATCTCACACACCACTTTCATTCCTTGGCCCAGGATACGTAAGGTGTAGGCCACCAACTCCTCCATTTGGTAAGTGCCTAGCTTGCGGCGCACGGCTCGGCCCACACCTCCTAAGGCGTGAGTAGTGGTTAAGATGACGCCCCCTTGGCTTTCGATAGCGGTTCGGTACTCTTCGGTCAGCTCTTGCTCGTCGGGGTGGTGGAAGCCGGAGGAGTGGCTAACCACAATGACTCTATAGCCTGGAAAAAACTCGGCGGCGCTGGCTCCGGTGCGACCCCGAGTGGTGGCCACTATGATGGAACGGATCCCTAGCTCCTCGGCTCGTTTTTTGGCTAGGCGCAATACCTCTTCGGTGTTCTTGGGGCCGGGCTGGAGGAAATGAACTATCTCAGGCTCCGTCACAGACAAACCTCCTTCTTATTTCTGGCCTTTAAGGTGGACCTTATGATGGTGGGATGACCAGCTCCACCCGAGCATCGTTCTTGGTGATCTCAAAATTGGTGTGGTCTTGGTGGCGTTCGCACTCGAGGTCCACTGTGCCTCGGCCGATGCGCAGGTTCTTAACTGATATATTTCGGAGGAAGGCAGGAAGTCTTGGCTTCAAATAAAGGCGTCCCGCCGCGGCGTTAACACGGAGGCCGAGAATGGCCTGTAGGATAAGGATGGCACTGCCCGCCGCCCAGGCCTGGGGGCTGGTGCTTACGGGGTATTCTGCGGGGACAGAGTAGGTCCCCTCGCTCCGACCAAAGCCGCAGTAGAGTTCTGGCAAACGACTGGAGGGAAAGGTATTGCTGGCCTCAAAAAGCTGGGTGATGATCTCCTCAGCCTGAGTTTGGAAGCCGCACTCCTTCATTCCCGCCACAATGAGAGAGTTGTCATGGGGCCAAACGCTGCCATTGTGGTAGCTCATGGGGTTGTATTTGGGGGCTCGGCTGCTCAAAGTGCGGATGCCCCAGCCGCTGAGCATATCGGAGGCCATGAGGCCAGCCACCAGGTCTGGCGTCCTTTCTCTAGCGATGATGTCGGTGAGGAGACAGTGGCCAGGGTTAGAGCTTATGGCGACCACGGGCCTCTTTTGAGAGTCCAGAGCTTGGGCGTAGAATCTTATCTCTTCCACCCAAAAGTCTCGATTGAAATTTACCTTGAGGGTGGCGGCCCTTTGGCTTATATCATCGGCAAGGGCAGTATATCCTTTGCGGCGCAACAGCAAAGACATTTCCTGCATCGCTTTATAAGCGTAGCCCTGTACTTCTACTGGGGCCACTGGTGGCTCCACCGGGCTGCCATTGGGGTAGTTGATGGAATCTCGGCTGTCCTTCCATCCCTGGTGTTTGATTCCCCGCGGCGAGCGGGTAAGGTATTCGAGGTAGCCATCTCCATCCAGATCGCCATAACGTTCTATCCACTCTAGGGCTCTCTCCGCCGCTGGCAAGAGCTCGTGAAAAAGCTCATCGTCGTCCAACCACTTCATGGTCTCAGCAAAGAGCCAAAGGAAGAGAGGCGTGGAATCTAAGCTGCCATAGTATAGGGCTTGAGGTATCTCCTTCAGGTTAGCCATCTCCCCTTGGCGTGTCTCATGAAGGATGCGTCCCGGCTCCTCATCTTGCCAATGGTCTACTTCTATCCCCTGGCTCTTGGCCAGAAAACGCAGGGTGCCCACGGCTATTTGGGGATTGAGCATAAGGGTCTGCAATGAGGTGATAATGCTATCCCGGCCAAAGGGGCATGCGAACCAGGGAATCCCTGCTATGGGCACCCATCCCTCAGGGGTATCGGTCATCAGAAGACGAAGGTCGAAGATGCTCCGTTCCAGGAGGCGGTTGAAGAGTTGGTTATCTGTCTCTAAGGTGGTGCCCTGGGAGTGCCAAACATCATAGGATCGTTGAAGGCGGCTAAAGACTTCATCCAAGTCTGACATCTGGGAGGCATGCTCTCCCTCTAGGGGGAAGATATTGAAAGTGAGAGAGAGGGGCGTCTTGGGCAAAAGGGTCAATTCCCAGGTTAGCTTAGCCCAGGGCGGATATGGTATTATTCGGGTAACAGGCTCCAAGGCGTCGGGGAGAAAGGTGCTGGTTCTGTGGAGGACGGTGGTAGGTACATCCTTGCCTAAAATTTCTACCGTGAGCGGGGGCTCGTCAAAAATGATCTCTGTGCGCCTCAGGATTCGGTCTAGGCCCTGGTAGCTCAAAAGAAGGCGCGATCCTTCCATAACGGGGCTGTTAATAGTGCCCCGCTGAGGTCGCTCTAGGCCTCTGACCTCAAAGATGTCGAAGAAGTCGCTGCCCAAAGTCAGGGCCAACTGAAGAGTTGCCGGGAAGGGGTTAAGGTTGTAGAAGGTGAGTCGTTCGTGGAGGCCGCCGGCGATGAAGCGGCGGCGGCGTATGCTAATAGTCCGGGTCAGAGCTTGTTCCCCGTTGGGCAAAGGTAGGGTGGGATTGGCCAGTTGGAAGTCGCCAACATAGTTCTGATCGCAGGTGGAGGCTAGGTAACGAGGCTTTTGACCGCCAATGGTCATCTCCCAAAGGCTCAGATAGCGCATATCTCGGTAGTACAGGCCCATTCGCAGACTATCTTGAGGGATGTCCCCCAATTCATCGCTGATCAATATCACCTCCTCTTCCCTGAGGACGCGATCTGGCATGGGTTTTTCCTAGAAGGCCAGAACCCCTTGCCGCGTCCCGTAGGCCGTGGCAGAGGCTGGGGGTAGAGTGGGAAGTTGCAGGGCTTCGGTCAAAAGGATTCGTTGGTAGGTGGCCAGATAATCGTCAGCCATTCGGGAAACGCTGAAATGGCGTTCCACATGCTCCCGGCAGAAATGCCTGTCAATATGGTGCACCTGGTTCACCGCTGCTGCCATCTCCTCCACATCTTGGACGATGAAGCCCGTAGCCCCATGGCTAATTAATTCCGGGGCTGCCCCACGGTTAAAGGCAATGACCGGGGTGCCGCTGGCCATGGCTTCGGCCATGACCAGGCCGAAGGGCTCCTCCCAGAGAAGAGGCAGGAGCAGGCAATGAGCACTGGCAAAGAGACGGCGTTTCTCATAATAGTCGGCCTCGCCAACGTAAATAATGAGATCCCCATCCACCTGGGGCTCCACCTGGGTGTGGAAATATTCCCTGTCGGGGGTGTCCACGTTGCCAGCGATGATAAGCCTTTTACCCAGCCGGCGAGCCACTTCAATGGCTAGGTGAGGCCCCTTATCCCGGGCAATACGGCTCAAAAAGAGGAGGTAGTCTCCCCCATCTTCGCCAAAGGGGTAGGTGTGGCAGTCAATGGCGTTATAGATCACCCCCACGTATCCTTTGTCGGGAAGTCTCCGTTTGGCCGCATGACTAATGGTGTTATAGTACCCCTTGTAAGCATCGAAAAGCTCCGTATAGTCTCCTTCCAAAGGGCCATGCAAGGTGGTCAACACTGGGGTATTCACCACCATAGATAGGGCTAGGCCTTCGAAGAGAGTATGATTGTGGATGATATCAAAGCTATCGGCCTGGCGGAAACAGGCCACGGCGTTGAGCATGTTGCAAATGTGCTTGTCCCTTGGGGAACCTCTGAGGAAATGAGGGAAAACCGATTGAAGTTGGGCCGAGGTCACGGAATCGCCGCTGGCGAAGAGGGTAACCTCATGGCCCCGGGCCACCAGCTCTTCGGTAAGAAGGCTGGCCACCAGTTCGGTGCCGCCATAACCAACAGGGGGGACCCTCATCTCTAGGGGAGATAACATACCGATACGCATCGCTTTATATCCCCCTTTCTTAGACTGGGCCTATTTAGTTGGGGGACAGAACGGCGCGGCCGTTGGCCGAATTGGTGTTCTGCCCCCCAACTCGATCTTTAGCTAGGGGCGCTAATACTCCATAGGGGGACCCGGTGGTGGGGCCTTCTCTTTTTCTGGAATGTCAGTGATCAGGGATTCAGTGGTCAAGACCATGGCGGCGATGCTAGCCGCGTTTTCCAGGCCGCAACGGGCGACCATGGCAGGGTCGATGATCCCCTTGTCCAGCATGTTGCTATATTCGTTCAGCTCGGCGTCATAGCCTACCCCTTTGGGGCTCTTTTTGACCATGTCCACCACCACTGAGCCCTCTTGTCCAGCGTTGATGGCAATACGGCGCAGGGGCTCCTCTAGGGCCCGCTTCAGGATATTGATCCCAGTGAGTTCGTCTCCCTCGGCCTGGATTTTATCCAAGGTGGGAATAGCATTAATGAAGGCCACCCCGCCGCCGGGGACGATGCCCTCCTCTACAGCGGCTCTGGTGGCGGAGAGAGCGTCCTCCACCCGATGCTTCTTCTCCATGAGCTCTACCTCAGTGGCGGCCCCAACTTTGATCACCGCCACTCCACCAGCCAGCTTGGCCATGCGCTCTTGCAGCTTCTCCTTATCAAAATCGGAGGTGGTCTCTTCAATCTGGGCTTTGATCTGATTGATGCGGGCCCGGATAGCCTCCTCAGAGCCTTTGCCCTCGATGATGGTGGACTCATCCTTGTTGGCCACCACCCGCCGGGCCTGACCAAGGTCGCTCACCGTAACCGAATCCAGCTTGCGGCCTTTCTCC
>JACQTR010000114.1 GCA_016210705.1 Chloroflexota bacterium
ACTATAGACGATATTAAAATATGCCATCTTGGAGATTTGGGTCACGACCTCAGCGATGAGCAGATGGCCGAACTGAGAGCTGTAGACATCCTTTTAATCCCAGTGGGCGGCTCCTTTACCATTGACGCTAAGGCCGCTGCCAAAATCTGCGACGAGATCAGACCTCGGGTGGCTATACCGATGCACTTCAAGAACGACAAATGTGCCTTCCCCATCGCGGGAGTAGAGGATTTCTTACAAGGACGGCCCAACGTCAGCCGTTTTGAGGGCAGCGAGGTGGAATTCGCCAAAGAAAATCTCCCCCCTGCCACCACCACCTTAGTTTTAAGGCACGCCCTCTAAAGCCTGACCTACCTCTGGGCTAACAAAGCCGCTATTCGATCTAGGATTTTGTCGGCCAGCTCGGTTTTGAGCATTAGCGGCAGGCTTTCCACACCGCCATCGCGATCAATAATGGTGACACGGTTGGTATCAACTGCAAAACCGCTATCGGGGGCGGTAATATCATTGACCACTATAAAATCGAGACCTTTGGCCGCCAACTTCTTGCGTGCGTTTTCTATGAAATCCTCGCTTTCGGCGGCGAAGCCTACCTTGATAGCCTTACCCTGGTATTCAGCCAAAATATCCGGGTTTTTCACCAACTCGATGGTGAGGGAACTAGCGCCCTTTTTGATTTTGTTAGGAGCAGCCACCGCAGGACGATAATCGGCTACCGCCGCGGCCATAACCAGAGCATCGGTCTCCGCCGCCTCGGTTATGATAGCATCCCTCATCTCTAAAGCAGTTCGCACCGGCACCCATTTCACTCCTACCAACGGAGACAAGCTAGTAGGGCCACAAACTAGGGTTACCGAAGCCCCACGGTCTCGGGCGGCTTCAGCTATGGCGTAGCCCATCTTGCCTGAGGAGGGATTGCCAATGTGACGGGCAGGATCGATTGGCTCCTGGGTGCCGCCAGCGCTTACCACGATCTCTTTGCCCGCTAGATCGCCCCTCTGACCCAAAATCTGGCTTATTGCCCCCAAAATGTTTTCTACGGGGGCCAAGCGCCCCAACCCCATGATGCCCGAGGCCAAACGACCGTAGGCAGGCTCCACCACAACAATCCCTCGCGAACGCAGACGCCCCAGGTTTTCTTGGGTAACAGAGTTTTCATACATGCCAGTATCCATAGCCGGAGCCAGAATAACCGGCGCTGGTGTGGCTAGAATAGTGGTGGTGAGCATGTCATCGGCGATACCCGCCGCCAACTTGGCGATGATATTGGCAGTGGCCGGAGCTATCACAACAGCATCGGCCCGCCTCGCCCAGGCCAGGTGTTGCAAGCCCTCCTCAGCATATGGATCAAACATATCCACCACTGCCGGACGATGAGTGATACTACGAAAGGTTAAAAGGGTTATAAATTCGGTAGCTGCTTTGGTCAGGATTACATCCACCTGGGCCCCGGCTTGAACCAGCTTGCTGGCCAGGTCTGCACCCTTGTAAGCGGCAATGCTACCCGCCACTCCTAGAACCACTACCTTATTATTGAGCATGAAGCCTCCTAAGGCCGGTTTAACTCATGAATGAAGCGCAACCCTTCCAAAGTCAGGTTAGGGTTTACAATCTCTATAACCGGAATCTCCCGAGCAATGACCTCAGCCAAACCTCCAGTAGCTACCACCCGAACTCCCCCACCCATTTCCTTCTGGAAGCGGGCCACCAGCCCTTCAACAAGCCCCACATAGCCGTAGATGATGCCAGACTGGATGCTAGCCACGGTATTGCGACCGATGGCCTGTTTAGGCCGCATAAGTTCGATCCTAGGCAGGCGCGCAGCGCGCTCAAAAAGAGCCTCGGCGGCGATGACAATGCCAGGTGCAATGGCTCCCCCCAGATAATCCCCATCTCGGGAAATGGCATCGAAAACAGTGGCGGTGCCACAATCGACGACGATGACCGGCCCCCCGTAGAGACGGTAAGCAGCCACGGCATCGGTCACCCGGTCGGCCCCTACCTCCCGAGGGTTGTCATAAAGGATGCGAATGCCCGTCTTGAGGCCAGACCCTACCACCAAAGGAGTTATCCCAAAATATTGCTGGTTAAGTTCGTTAAAAGTGGTTACGAGAGGAGGGACACTACTGCACATGATAGTGTCCTTTATTTGAGAAGGATCCAAGTCCCGTCCTTGCAAGAAATTCAACAGGAGAACCGCATATTCATCGGGCATTTTATGTACATCCGTGGCCATACGCCAAGTGGCACGCAGTACAGCCCCATCAAATGCCCCCAGGGTGACGTTGGTATTACCAATATCTATAGCTAACAGCACCTATTTCCCCCTAGGAAAACAATGCCTGCCTATTATATAGGACTAGCCATTTACACGCAACGGGGGCAGTGCATTCACAAAGCGGAGTTTCAAGCCGCCGCCACTCAGCCTCTATGTTCCTATCATAGAATTCTCGTACAATATCGCTCATAATGGTCCAGTTGGCACCAAGGGGCTACCAACAGTCTTGGCCTTAGCATTGTGATCAACCTGGCACAGGCCGGACCTACCGCCTATTAGATGAGCGCCATAGCCACTACAGCCTCTATGGGTACGGCAAGCTCACGTATGATCCGCAATTGCTCACCTCGCAATGGCAGGGGCAGCTCATCTTCACCGACAACGTGAAACCCATGTGGGGCATAGAACTTCGTCATCGCGGGGGAGCATAGCAAGTACAGCGGACGACTCTTTTCCTCACTCGACAATTTTGACACCAGTGTTGAGCCAACCCCACGCTTTCGCCATCCCACAGCGACGGCTAGGCTGGCCAGTTCCTTCTCGCCGGCTGGCCATTGTTTGATGCGACCACAGCCTATGATCAGGCCGCTCGCGCAAGCCACCAGGAACTGCCGCGCGGATAATCCTGTCCTATCCCCCCGCACACTAGTCAATAGCTTGCTTATGTGCCCCAGATCTTCTTCGGTTGCACGTCTATACTGGATGTCGGCCGCCTTCATGGCGCAATTCCACCCTCACTCGGTCAATGGCGCGATGCTCCGAAGCGGGACAGAACCAAACTCGTTACCTTCTCGCCCGCCTTTCGTAAAGTGAAACTACTCACGGCTTCAGTGCCTTATTGCCTTACTGGACCCTTGCACGCTAGATGCTTGACCATGATCAAACACGGGCTATCCTCGCCCCAGAGATTGTTCTCCTCCAGGGGGCGAAAGCCCAACGCTGTGTAGAAGGCCCGAGTTCGAGCGTAGCTCTCGGCAGGCCTCGATGGACCAAGGATCTTCACCTCCAGGTACTCGACCTTACGGCTATGCAAAAGCTCCTCCACATGTTTCACGAGCGCTCGCCCAACACCATGGCGGTGAAAGTCACTCTTAACTGCCATAACATGCATTCCAGCCGTATAGTCATTGTGCTGATTGATTGCTAGCAACCCAACAATGCCTTCCTCGGCTTCGGCGACGAAGCACTCCATGTGCTCCAGATCACGACGGTACTGGATGATGGACGCCTCAATACCGAACCATTCCGGCAACGAACGCACAATATCTTCGCAGATATTCGCTTCCTCTGCCAGCATCCGCCGAACGCGGAAAGCTTCTGTTTCGCTAGCCAAAGGTCTTCTCAAACTGCTGTAACCATCCGAACCCAGCTCGCAAATACTCCTCGGGAGCGATTTCCTTATAGACATCGGGCTCTTTCGAGTAACAGTGCCCCTCTGTAATTGCCGTGCATAGATGTATCCACACTTATAACCGTGAGCCAGCCCTATAGGCCGACCATGCCACAGCTATTGACATTAGACTTAAGACTAACTTTTGGGAAGAACAGCTCCCACAAAGCCGCGGTGCCCCCGGACAAACTCGGCAGCGGTCAGCGGTCGCCCCCCCTCCAGTTGAACCCGAATCAATCCCAGAACACCGTCGGCAGTTTGGACGCCTACCTCAATCTCTACGTCCTCCTCTCTAACAGGAGGCACTAACTGCATCACATGTCCTGGCTCCAGATCTGGCCTGGCCGAAATGGGAATTGCCTCCAGGATCTTGAGGATCTTGCCCTGCCAATGGGTGTAGCAGCCAGGCCAGGGCTGAAAGGCCCGAACCTTTCGCCGTAGCTCTTGTATGGGCATTCGCCAGTCCATCTCGCCGTCCTCTTTGGTAAGCAAGCGACTGTAGGTGGCTTCGGCCTCGTTTTGAGGCTTAGGAATAAGATCATGAGCCAACCACTTGAGAAGGGCTTCCATTAGCAATTGAGCGCCGAGCTGGGCCAGACGGCTAGTGAGGGAAAGGGTGGTATCCCTAGGATATATCAGGGTTTGACGTTGCACCAGGATGGGGCCGGTGTCCATGCCAGCGTCCATGAACATAAGGGTTACTCCAGTAACCTCATCGCCAGCCAGAATAGCTGCAACAATCGGAGAAGGGCCCCGATGCCTAGGCAGGAGAGAGGCATGTAGATTAAGACAGCCCTCGGGAGGTATGGCTAACACCTTTTTGGGCAAGATCAAACCGTAAGCGGCAACAATAATAAGATCGGGGTGCAGACTCTGGAGATGAGCTTGAACCTCAGAACTTCTCAAACTGATGGGTTGGATCACCTCAAGGCCATGTCGCAAAGCTAGCGATTTCACGGGAGAGGAAGATAGGTGTCGCCCCCTGCCCAATGGGCGGTCAGGTTGAGTGTAAACGGCCACCACCTGATGCTCGCTGTCCACCAGTCGTACTAGGGTAGGCACAGCAAAGGCAGGAGTGCCCATAAAGACGATTCGCATTCTAGTCAGGAATTCTAACACGCCTTCGTCTTACAAACAATGAACGCTCTTCCACGTTGACAGGCTATTAAGGTAAGTCTAGAATCAAAAGCATAGGAGATTTTAAATGAGCCATCATCGGCGGCTATGGATTTTAGGCCTGGGGCTTTTAACCATAATAGGGGGATTTACCTATTGGCAGCGGAGTTCATCTGAGCCCCCTCCACCCCCTAGCTCCTCTATTAGCTATAACTCTGGCCCCGGAAACTGGGCCATGTTTGGCAGAGATTCTGCCCGTACCCATTATATAGCCAAGGCCTCCCCTCAGCCAAAAGGAACCCTCAAATGGCGTTTAGCTACCAAAGCCCCCCTTTTAGCCTCACCAGCGGTGGTAGACGGTGTAGTCTATGTGGCCACTGGAGATAATCGCTTCCTGGCCGTAGACTCAGCCATCGGCCAGATCCGCTGGGAATATCCTGTCAGCGGTCCTATAGATTCTTCACCAGCGGTAGCCGATGGGTTAGTTTACGTGGGACAACGAGACGGTCAGCTGCTGGCAATAGACATCGCCACCGGAATCCTACGTTGGGATTTCAAAACAGATGGCCCTATATACTCTTCACCTTTGGTAGCCGAGGGCACGATCTATGTGGGCTCATCGGACAAAGGGCTTTATGCTTTGGACGCGGCCAAAGGAACCCTTCGTTGGCGCACGTCATTAAAAGGAGGAATATCTGCCTCTCCAACCTTGAGCGATGGCATCCTTGCAGTAGGCTCTCGGGGCAAGAACATATATTTCATCGATCCCGATACAGGCAGCAAACGCCTGGTTTATGAAACAACAAGGGGTATCGAAGCCTCAGCGGCGGCGATAGGGGATACCTTCTATGTGGGTGGAGGCGATGGGGTGGTAAACGCTATCAAAGGCAATGCCAAAAGGCATTTTTTTGAGCGAGCCATCCGTTTTGCTTGGACGCAGTTCTATATTTGGGGGATAGCGCCCGAACCTCCCCACCAATCAGGTTACGTATGGTCGGTACGGCTGGCTAGGCAACCTTTTTACTCCTCCCCGGCTGTAGGGACAGATATGGTCTACATAGGTTCCCCCGATGGTAAGGTTTACGCTCTGGACGCAGCCAGCGGAGAGAAACGTTGGGAATTCGACACCGGATATGTTGTTCACTCCTCCCCTGCGGTGGTGGATAACACTCTTTACGTGGGCTCCGATGACGGAAGCCTTTACGCTTTAGACTCTCGCAGCGGTGAAAAGCTATGGCAATTCGTTACCCAAGGCCGAATAACCACATCCCCAGCAGTGGCCGATGGAGTGATCTACTTTGGCTCCGACGACGGTTACCTCTACGTCCTGGAATAACTGCACTCTAAAGACTGCGCCAAGAATAGTATCCAAAATATGGAACTAGCTATCATTGGCCTTCCACAAAGTGGCAAAACCACCCTCTTCCAAGCTCTTACCCTCGGCCATGGCGAGACAGCTACCTCTATTGGACCTCACATAGGGGTGGTTAAAGTACCCGATCCACGGCTGGAGACTTTAACCAACGTTCTTCACCCTAAGCGAATAGTCCCCGCCGAAGTAAGATACCGTGACACGGGAGCCGCGCCTAAAGGCTTGGGTAAGGGAGAAGGTTTCGGCCCTCCCCATGTTGCTCAAATGGCTCAGAGCGACGCCCTCATCCACGTGGCACCAGCCTTCGTCGAGGATCAAAACCCCGAAGATTCAGTATCAACTATAGACATGGAGTTGGCCTTTTCAGATATGGTCTTTATAGAAAGGCGGCTCCAACGCCTGGCTACGGACTTAAAGGGGGCCAAAGGCACAGAACGAGATGCCGCTCTAAGGGAGGAAACGCTGCTTCTAGAGATAAAGGCATCTCTAGAAGCCGACATCCCTCTTCGCCAGCAAAACCTAACCCGTGAACAAACCAAACTGATAGAAAATTACCCCTTGCTTACCGCCAAACCCATGTTGTTAGTCTTTAACATTGGAGAAAAGAAATTGCCTCAAGCCCACTCCTTGGAAAAGACATGGCGTGACCAATTCTGTGCCCGCCATCGCGAAGTAGCTGCCCTGTGCTGTCGCCTGGAGATGGAGCTGGCCACTCTAGAAGAAAGCGAAGCACGGGAATTTCGCGCTGACTTAGGTTTAGAGGAGGCTGCCACCAACCAGGTTATTCGCCTCTCCTATCAGCTCTTGAGCCTCATAACCTTCTTTACGGTGGTCTCTGGCGAGATTCGAGCATGGAGTATTCGCCAGGGCACAAATGCTCTGACTGCCTCCGGGAAGATCCACTCCGACATGGAGCGAGGATTTATCCGATCCGAGGTGATAGGCTGCGATGAATTAATAAAATATGGAAGCATGGCCGAGGCACGACGCCACGGCGCGGTGCGCTCCGAGGGCAAAAGCTATATCGTTAAAGATGGCGATGTTATGACTGTCCTGTTTAATGTTTAACGTTTAACATTTAACATTGACTTGCTATCTTCAAGGTGTTATTCTGGAATAGAGTACGGGGGGGGAGGTAAGATACAATGCCATTTCGTTTAGGGCCGATGGAGCTGGTTATTATCCTGGTGATAGTTCTGCTCATTTTCGGCGTGGGAAGACTGCCCGAGGTTGGCGGAGCTATTGGTAAAGGAATCCGAGAGTTTCGCAAGTCCGCATCTGGAGAAAGTGAGCCCACCGAGGAGAAAAAGGAACCTAAAAAAGAGGAGAAGACCTCGTAGGCGGTGGCAATCGGCTCATAGGGAAACCTATTAAGTAGAAGTCTCAAGAGGGGCAATCATGCTGAGATGCTTGGTTGCTCTCCTTTTTTTGAAATTTAAGTAAAGGAATCTTCTATGTTAAAGACCCGTTTCACCGAGATGCTGGGCAT
>JACQTR010000115.1 GCA_016210705.1 Chloroflexota bacterium
ATACTGCCCCTGATGATCTCCCAAAGCGCGAACTCTTTACTGCCTTCAGCCATTAATAGACCTTTTTGGAGAAGGGAAGCGGTACATGAGTTAATGGTTGTGGTTTCACTGACCCTTATAGCAGCCGGTTTGCGACTTGATTGGGGCAGATTCTTTAAGAGGCTGGCCTATATTTTTAATTGCTTTGTCCCTAGTATTTGTGGCCCTTTACAACACCCGCTATTATTTCGTAACCCTCGCCCAGGATCCAGCGACGGAGTGGACCTTTGCCTACGACCTGGTACAGGCCATAGATTTTCTCAAAACCTTGGAGGGGGATAACCCTTATGTTTACTTCTTCTCCGGCCGTTGGTCTTATAACTACGAAACAAGGCGGTTTCTATTGCCTCAGATTTCAGGTGAAGACAGGTCTAAAGAGTTTGGCACCTTTAGCCTGAATGAAAGCCTTGACCATCGAGAGGTGGTGTATCTACTTATGCCGCCCTACGAGAACCTCATCGGGGAGATTATGAAGAAATACCCTGGAGGGAATTACCAAGAGTTAAAGAAGCCTGATGGCCGCTTTGTTTACGGTGCTTATCTTTTGGCTAATTAACCGAAGCTCAAACTAGCGGCGGCTATAACGGCCTACTTGTCTCGGCTTTGTGCCTGGCCGTAGGCGCGTATGATATCGTGGCGGCGTAATAGACCGAGAAGCCTTTGGGGCTTGTCCCTACTGACCACCAGCAGACGGCCGATGTCGTTTTTCGCCAAGAGATTTGAAGCCTCATGCAATGATTGATCTGGATGTACAACTATAAGGGATGTGGTGGCTATGTCACCAACCTTGGCGCTGGATGTGTCATCACTCATGGCCTCTGCCACGTCAGATTCTGTCACAATGCCAACAAGATCGCCAGACTCATCAATTACGGGAAAAGCATGATATTCTTCACTATCCTCGAACTTGGTCATGAGCTCACGCACGGGCGCTTGGGAGTACACAGTTGGGGGGTTCTTCACCATGGCCTCTCTGACCTTTATCGTTCGCAAAACGTCTGTTTCATCCCCTTCGCGTAAGACTATTCCACGCCTGACAAGTTTCGTTGTGTAGATACTTTCCCGATCAATATGCTGTGAAATGGTAGTAGCGATCACAACCGCTGCCATCAGCGGTAAAATAATCAGGTAATCGTTAGTCATTTCGAAGAGGATAAGCACAGCGGTGATGGGAGCATGAGCACCGGCGGCGAATACAGCCGCCATGCCGACCAAGGCATAGGCCCCTTCAGGTGCTGTCACTGTCGGTAAGAACCCGTGGACTACGTGGCCAAAGGCGCCACCCAACATCGATCCCATGAAGAGAGAGGGGGCGAACACGCCTCCACTGCCACCTGTGCCTAGAGTTAGGGACGTGGCCATGAGCTTCGAAAGTATTAGCAGTAGCAGAACGCCGAAAACAAGTTGACCAGCCAAAGCTTTCTCAATGGAGTCATAGCCGACGCCAAAGACCTCAGGACGAAAGAGGCCAATTGCTCCGATGGCAAATCCACCCAACACCGGCTTTAAATACTCTGGAAAATGAACGGCCTCAAATACATCCTCGGTTTTATAGAGTGTGTAGACGAAAGCCACGCCTACGAAAGCGGATAGCACACCAAGCAGAGAATAAGTGATCAACTCCCAGGCGCTGACGAATTGGTATTTTGGCACAGCAAAGGCAATTTTATCGCCGAGAAAGGCACGAGCGACCACATCGGCAACTACAGAGCTTATGACCACCAAGCTGAAGTAGCGAGTGCTGAAGCGGCGGAGTATGATCTCCATAGAGAAAAAGACTGCCGCTATTGGGGCATTGAAAGTGGCCGATATACCCCCCGCGGCGCCACAAGCTACTAGTACTTTGACCTGCTCTGTGGGCAATTGGAGAATTTGTCCTAGAGTTGAGCCCAGCGCCGATCCGATCTGCACGATAGGGCCTTCTCGGCCCGCGGATCCGCCGCTACCAATACAAATAGATGAAGCCAACGATTTAATGACCGCTACTCTGGGCCTAATCACACCGCCCTTCTCAGCAACAGCCAGCATTACCTCGGGTACGCCGTGTCCTTTGGCCTCCTTCGCAAAGAAATATGTTAACGACCCTACCAGTAGGCCGCCTGCCGCCGGTATGACTATAACATAACTGTTTCCCAAGAAAGGCAGGATTTTGGTACCGCCTTGGAAGAATAAATCGTGGAAATTGGCGATTAGCCAGCGAAAAGCGACTGCGCCTAGCCCTGCGCCTAGGCCGATGACTACAGAAAGGGCGAGGCCAGACGCCATGCCTGGCCTCCTTGAGTAACGGATGAGTTCCTTAGGGAGCAGTCGTTTAAAGAGGGAGGCACGTTTTCTCAGGTTTCTCACACGAATATTATGCCACTTTTCGTACAGCAAACTCCAGCGAAGGCTCTGATAGTGCTCGTTGAATGGAGACTAGCTTAAGCCAATACATCTCTCAACTTCTGACCAAAGATTTTATTTTTCAGTTGTTCTCTTAAACCCTAGTCCCTTCTCTTTGAGGCTTATGTATCTCTGCTGGCCAATTATGATGTGGTCAAGAACCTCGATGTCCAATAGCTTGCCGGCCTCGACGATTTGTTCGGTGATCTGGACATCTTCGGGACTGGGGGTAGGATCGCCGGAAGGGTGGTTATGGACTACCACCAAGGCCAAGCAGTTGTGGTGTACCGCCTCTCTGAAAAGCTCGGCAACCCGTAGCTGGGCACTGCTGACGCTGCCTCGATAGACCTCAGGGATAGCTAGCACCTCATTCTTGGTATTGAGCAGCACTACCCGCAGTTGTTCCTGTTCTAAGAAACCCATCTCCCCCAGGAGCAGGTTGGCTACGTCCTGGGGGGAACGTATCATCAATCGTTCTTCAGGTTGAGTGGAGAGGAGACGTCGTCCTAGCTCTAGGGCAGCCTTTAGCTGGGCGGCCTTGGCCTCGCCCAACCCATGTTCTTGACATAATTCTGCAAAGCTGGCTCGGGCAATGCCCGCTAGACCTCCATAATGAGCCAGCAGGCGGGCCGACATGTTAAGAACGCTTTCCGAGGGGGTGCCAGTGCGGAGGATGATGGCCATGAGTTCCGTAGTGCTCAGAAAGGGGGCGCCGTAATCCCGCAGGCGCTCTCGAGGACGCTCCCGGGTGGGGAGATCTCGGATCAAGGGCCGATAATCGAGCCCTTTGGCCATTTCTATCCTTAGCCTTGTCTCAAACGGCGGCGAGTTTCAGCATAGTAGGCTAAGGCGTACATGGCTCGGGAGGCCTCCTCTGGGGTATCGTACACAGGTATATTTGCCTCTCTAATAAGTTCCGAAGCCAGGCCGGTGCCCATCAAACGGCGACCG
The DNA here is from genome assembly GCA_016210705.1 of Chloroflexota bacterium. Lineage (GTDB taxonomy): Bacteria > Chloroflexota > Dehalococcoidia > JACQTR01 > JACQTR01 > JACQTR01. The sequence goes on from JACQTR010000115.1 coordinate 3,373, forward strand.
CTGAGTATTAGCACTTTACCGTATTGCTGGGGTATACTAACCAAAGTTTCTATTCCATCGATGACCATTCGTGCCAGGTCTGAGGTCATGCCATTACCGCTCCAACCGCCGGGTATGTTGGCTATTATACCATCGATGTAATCGGCTTGAGCTATTATTTCAGCGACTTGAGCGTGGTTCAGTGGATTATGGGGTCCGCCAGCAAAGTCTACCGGGTTTCGGGGGGGAGGGGCTTGGGGTGGCAAAAGTTCTCTTATGGTGTCTTGGGTTTTTTCATCTAGAATGGGCACCTCTAATCCCAGCCAGGCACAGAAATCAGAGGTCACCACGCTCTGTCCGCCGCTGCCCATAATGGCCACGCGTTTGCCCAAGGGCAGGGGCTGGCTGACCAAGGCCTCAGCCATGTCGAAAGCGTAAGCTGCTTCCGGAGCTCTCAAAATTCCCAATTGCTTGCACATGGCTTCGAAAACTTGGTCGCTGCCCGCCATCGAAGCGGTGTGGGATATGGCGGCTCGGGCTCCTACTGGAGTGCGTCCAGCTTTGTAGATGATGATGGGCTTGGTCTTAATTACCTCTCTAGCCACCTCGAAGAAGCGGCGCCCATCTTTGAAGCCCTCCATATATAGCACGATGGCTTTGGTGTCTTCATCCTGGGCCATATATTGTAAGTAATCTGCGGCATTGAGGTCGGCCTGGTTGCCCATGGACACATATTTGCTTATTCCATAGCCCTTGGCGCTGGCCACTTGCGCTAAATAACTGCCGAAGGTGCCGCTTTGGGAGAGAAAGGCTATAGCCCCCGACTTAAGGGGGATGTCAAAAGGCAAGTTTAAGCCGACGGTCGAACTAAAGACCCCGTTCCCGTTGGGGCCTACCAAACGCATTCCCCCGCCTCGGGCCAATTTCACCACCGCATCTTGTAGGGCTTTCCCCTCTTCTCCAGTTTCGGCAAAGCCAGCGGTGATAAGCACTACCCCTTTTACCCCTTTTTGGATGCATTGCTCCATGGTTTGCAGCACCATGACCGCGGGGATGACAAATACAGCTAGGTCTATCTCACCGGGGACATCGCTGACGCTGGGGTAAGCCGGTAGCCCGGCCACCATTTTGTCTCCAGGATTTATGGGGTATAGGGCCCCTCGATAGCCTCCCCTAAGCGGGTTGTGAATCATCCGATAACCCCATTTGCCTGGGGTGTTGGAGGCGCCGATGACAGCTACCGACCGCGGCTTAAAGATGTGGTCGAGTTCTGAGGTAATATCCGCAGCCATAAAGGAATCGCCTGGGGATGCGGTTATTTCATCTCCACCACGGCTCCGGCGGCCTCCAGTTTGCTCTTAACGGCAGTGGCCTCTTCCTTGGTCAGCCCATCCCGCACCGCCTTGGGAGCGCTCTCCACTAGGTCTTTGGCCTCTTTCAATCCCAAGGGAGTTAGCTCTCGCACCACTTTAATCACGCCGATTTTATTGGCGCCGACATCCTTGAGGATGACGCTGAACTCCGTTTGTTCCTCCACAGCCGGAGCTGCCTCAGCCGCCTTTTCGGCGGTGGGTGCTGCCGCCATCACAGGGGCAGCCGCACTGACCCCAAACTCGGTCTCTAAGGCCTTTACCAGTTCCGAAAGTTCCAGTACCGTCATGCCTTTAATGGCGGCGATGAGCTCGTCTTTGCCCAATGTCTTAGGCTCGGCAGTGGCCTCCGAGGCGCTAACAGGGGTTTCCTTTTTTGTTCTGGTTGAGCGAGTAGTAGTCATTTTAATCTCCTTCTAATTGATGTATTCTGCCTTGGAGCACGGTGAACAAGCCACGTAGGTTAGCATTAAGGACGTTGGCTAAAGAGTAGAGAGGACTTTGTATTCCTCCCAAAACCCGAGATAGTAATACCTCTCGGGGGGGAAGGGTAGCTAAGGCCGAAACCTCCTCAGAGCCAAGTACGCGCCTAGCTATGACCGCTCCCCTGATGTCCATTGTTTTGCGGGTAGAGCGCAGGTAATCGGCGATCACGCGGCTGGGGGCGATGATGTCCCCGTAACCAAGGGCGATAGCGGTAGGCCCATCTAGGAGATTTACCAGGCCTGGTTTTCCCGCCGCCGTGGCCGCCAGACGGGCCAGAGTGTTTTTAACTACCCGATATTCTACTCCTTCGGCCCCCAACCTCCGCCGCAGTTGGGTTATCTCCGCCACCGAAAGGCCGCGATAATCGGTAGCCAGGGCTATGCTACACTGGGCTAATTTGGTTGCCAGTTCGGCGGCTATTATTTGTTTTTTTTCTGTGGGCAATTAGATACCTCCTTTCTGCGCCCGATATAAAAAGTCCTTGCCTAAGGCAAGGACAGGCTGGTTAATTTACTAGCCAATCTGTACCGCCTCGGCGGGCTATTAAGCCCCACGGGCTCCCGCTGTCTTGGGCGCGCTATTAACTTGTACTTAAAGTAATGGTTGGTTGAATATCCAGTTTAATGCCCGGGCCCATGGTAGTGGCTAAGCTAGCGCTCCTCACGTATTGGCCTTTGGCGCCGCTGGGCTTGGCCTTAACAACCGCCTCCACCAAGGTGGCTAGATTAGCCAACAGTTTTTCCTCTTCAAAGCTGACCTTGCCAATGGGTACATGGATGATGGCTGTCCTATCCAGCTTAAATTCCACCCTTCCCTTACGGGCGTCTTTGATCACTTTGGCTAGGTCTGGCGTTGGGGCTATAGTGCCCGATTTGGGGTTGGGCATCAACCCGCGTCTACCCAGGATACGCCCTAGTCGCCCAACTTTGGGCATCATATCGGGGGTGGCGATGGCTACGTCAAAGTCAAGCCACCCCTCCTCTATTTTCTTGATAAGCTCATCGCCTCCCACATAGTCGGCTTCTGCTTCCTCGGCCACCTTCACTGCCTCTCCTTGGGCGAAGACCAGCACGCGCACCGGACGTCCCAAACCGTGGGGAAGGAGGGCTATTCCCCTGACCTGTTGGTCAGCGTGGCGAGGGTCGACCCCCATCCTAAGATGAAGCTCCACCGTTTCATCGAATTTCGCATAGGCTGCCTTCTTGGCCAGGGCTATAGCTTCCTTGGGATGGTAGGTGGTGGTACGATCTACTTGTTGAATCGATTCTCTAAAGTTCTTACCTCTTTTGGTCATCTCAATCCTCCACTGCGATCCCCATGCTTCGGGCTGTACCCTCAACAATTCTCATGGCCATCTTTATGTCCACGGCGTTGAGGTCTTTCATCTTCAATTCCGCTATCTCTTTGATCTTGTCTTGGGATACGGTGCCTACCTTCTGAGCTTTGGGGTTGCCACTTCCCTTTTCTATTCCTAGGGCTTTCTTTAATAGGTCGGCCGCCGGCGGTGTTTTGAGGACAAAAGAAAAAGAACGATCCTCATAAATAGTGACCTCCACCGGGACAATGGAGCCAGCCTGGACGGCTGTTTGCTCGTTGTAGTCTTTGCAAAAGGCCATGATGTTGACCCCATGTTGTCCTAATGCTGGCCCAACCGGTGGTGCTGGGGTGGCTTTGCCAGCCGGCAATTGTAACTTGAGAACAGCCTTTATTTTTTTGGCCATGTCAACCTCGCCATAGCTTAGAGTTTTTCCACTTGCAAGAAATCCAGTTCCACAGGGGTTTCTCGACCGAAGAAGGAAACCAAGACCCGAACCTTGCCCTTCTCAGCGTTGATGCTATCCACCACACCGATGAAATCGATGAAGGGGCCATCGATTATGTGAATGCTTTGCCCTTTACTGAGGCCAACTTTTACCCTAGGGGCCTCGGCCTCCATCTGCTTCAAGATGTTATTAACTTCTTGCTCGCTAAGAGGGGCGGGCTTGGTGCCAGTGCCGACAAAACCCATTACCCCTGGAGTGTTGCGTACCACATACCAACTCTCGTCGGTCATCCTCATTTCCACCAAAACGTAGCCAGGGAAGATCCTTTTGGTCACGGTACGCCGCTGTCCCTCCTTAACCTCAATCTCTTCCTCGGTGGGAACGATCACCTGGAAGATCTGGTCTTTAACGTCCATGGATTCGATGCGGTGCTCCAGGTTCTTTTTGACCTTATCTTCATAGCCGGAGTAGGTATGGATGACGTACCAGTGGCGTTCCCCGTTTTCCAATTTAAGGCCCTCTTACCTTACTAGTAATTCTTTAACCAGGCGGGAGAAGATGAAATCGATGACCGCCAGGGTTAATCCTACAGCTACAGATGCGATAATGACGATGCGAGTTAGATTAATAGCCTCTCGTCGCGTTGGCCAAACTACCTTTTTTAGCTCTGACACCGTGTCTTTAAAAAAGCCAAATCGGGGATTACCCCGCCCTCTAGCAGCCGTAGCCCTAGGTAGTTTCACCTTTACCTCGTTTCCCGATGTTGGGTATGAGTCCGACAATGGGGGCAGTATTTGGACAGTTCCAGCCGCTCGGGGTCATTCTTCCTATTTTTGGTGGTAGTGTAGGTTCTAATTTTGCATTCGTTGCAAGCCAGGTGTATGATGATGCGCGATTCCCCTTTTCTGGCCATGTCTCGTCCTTATTCCAGAATTTTAGTAACTACCCCGGCGCCCACCGTTCTACCGCCCTCTCTGATGGCGAAGCGCACCCCCTCCTCCAGGGCCACGGGGCCGATGAGCTTAATCTTCAGCCTCACATTGTCCCCAGGCATAACCATCTCCACCCCCGCGGGCAGCTCCACCGTGCCGGTGACATCGGTGGTTCTAATGTAAAATTGGGGCCGGTAACCGGCAAAGAAGGGAGTATGCCTACCTCCCTCCTCCTTGCTCAATACATACACCTCGGCCTCATAGTGGGTATGGGGGGTGATGGAGCCGGGCTTGGCCAATACCTGCCCCCGCTCTACATCGTCTCGCTCTATCCCCCGCAGCAGGCAGCCGATGTTGTCCCCAGGCTCCCCGAAATCCAGGGTCTTGCGAAACATCTCCACCCCAGTTACTATCGTCTTCTTGGTCTCCCTCAATCCCACTATCTCTATCTCATCCCCTACCTTTACAATCCCTCTCTCTACCCTGCCCGTCACCACTGTCCCTCGGCCCTTGATGCCAAAGACGTCTTCCACCGACATGAGGAAGGGCAGTTCCCGAGGCCGCACTGGAGTGGGGATGTAGTTATCTACCGCCTCCATCAACTCCCAAATACACTCATACTCGGGGGCCTTGGGGTCGGCGGCGGAACTCTCTAGGGCCTTTAAGGCACTCCCTTTGATTATGGGAATATCGTCGCCAGGAAAGTTGTATTTACTAAGCAGTTCCCGCAACTCTAGCTCCACCAGCTCCAATAGCTCGGGGTCGTCCATCATGTCTACCTTGTTGAGGAAGACCACCATGCTGGGCACCTCCACCTGGCGGGCCAGAAGGATGTGCTCCCTGGTCTGGGGCATGGGCCCCTCAGGAGCAGCCACCACTAAGATGGCCCCATCCATCTGGGCAGCCCCAGTGATCATGTTCTTGATGTAGTCGGCATGACCAGGACAGTCTATGTGAGCATAGTGACGCTTGGCCGTCTCGTACTCTACATGGGCGATGGCGATGGTGAGCCCCCGCGCCTTCTCTTCAGGGGCGTTATCGATAGAGTCAAAGGGCCTAAACTCGGTAGCCCCACCCAAGGACAAAACCTTGGTTATGGCCGAGGTCAAGGTGGTCTTGCCATGATCCACGTGCCCTATGGTGCCCACATTGATGTGGGGCTTAGTACGCTCAAACCGCCGCTTGGCCATGAATTCGTGCCTCCTCCTACTCCAGCATTAAACCCGGCTCTTAGCCAAAATGGCCTCAGCCAATGACTGTGGAACCTCTTGATAGCGATAGAATTCCATATAATAGCTAGCCCTACCTTGACTCATAGAGCGCAGGACAGTTGCATAACCGAAAGTCTCAGCCAAGGGAATGAAGCAGTGCACCGCTTGAGTTTCTCCCCTAGCTTCCATACCCTCAATCTGTGCCCGCCGCGAGCTGAGGTCAGCCAGGACATCCCCTAGGAAAGACTCCGGAGTGGTTACCTCCATCTTCATGATAGGCTCTAGAATGACAGGCTTGGCCATCAAAACCGCTTTTTTTAGCGCCATAGAACCCGCCAACTTAAAGGCGATCTCCGACGAATCCACCTCGTGATAGCTGCCATCGTAAAGAGCAACCTTAATATCAACCAAAGGATAGCCCACCACGCCACCACTCTCCAGAGCCTCTTTTACCCCTGCCTCTACCGCAGGAATAAACTCCCTAGGCACTGAGCCACCCACCACTCGATTAACAAATTGATAGCCAGATCCTCTTTCTAAAGGCTCCACTTCCAACCAAACGTGACCATATTGCCCTCGGCCCCCCGTTTGGCGAACAAAACGGCCTTCAGCTTTAACGGGGACGGTAATGGTTTCCCTGTAGGCCACCTGAGGTCGGCCTACTTTAGCCTCCACCCGAAACTCACGCATCATTCGGTCGATCAAGACCTCCAGATGAAGCTCTCCCATCCCCGATATTACCGTCTGGCCCGTCTCTTGATCATAACGCATTTTAAAGGTGGGGTCCTCTTCACTGAGCTTGGCCAGAGTATCCACCAATTTGTTCTGATCGGCCTGAGTTTTGGGCTCGATGGCCACCGAGATCACTGGCTCAGGGAACTTTATGGACTCCAAAACTATTGGATGGTCGGGAGCACACAACGTATCGCCGGTGAAGGTATTCCTGAGACCCACCGCCGCCAAAATCCCCCCCGTTGACACCTCACCAACATCCTCTCGGTGGTTAGCATGCATTTGTAGCAATCGACCAATGCGCTCTTTGCGGTCACGGCTGGCATTGAAGACAGCAACCCCTGTAGTGGCCCGGCCCGAATAGACTCTGAGGTAAACCAGCCGGCCCACAAAGGGGTCAACCACAACTTTAAAGGCCAGAGCGGTGAAAGGGGCGTCATCGCTGGGGGGTCGCTGTACCTTTTCATCAGTCCTAGGATCTATCCCCACTACAGGGGGAACATCCAGAGGGGAGGGTAGATAATGGACTACAGCGTCCAGCATAGGTTGAACGCCCATATTCTTCAGAGCGCTACCACAGAGGACAGGCACCAATTTGCCCTTTAGGATGGCCTGGCGTAAAGCCTCTCTTATCTCCTGAGGGGTTAAAACCTTTCCCTGCAGATAGGCAGCCAGGATATGATCATCTACCTCTGCCAGCCTTTCAATAAGAACTTCGCGATGCTTAGCGACGGCGTCTTGATATTCGGGAGGTATGTCTATCTCGGTGGGAACAGTATTATCCCTTCCACCTACATAAGTTATAGCTTGGGACGTAACCAAATCGATAACGCCCCGAAAGGTGTCCTCACTCCCTAAGGGGAGTTGAATGGGCAGCGCCATTGGGCTAAGCCGCTCCCCAATCATGTTCACCGTTCGCCAAAAGTCTGCTCCCCGACGATCCATTTTATTTACAAAGCAGAGGCGGGGTACCTTATATTTATCAGCTTGCCGCCACACCGTCTCCGATTGGGGCTCCACACCAGCCACAGCATCAAAGACCACTACACCGCCATCCAACACCCGCAACGAGCGCTCCACCTCGGCGGTGAAGTCCACATGTCCAGGGGTATCGACGATGTTGATACGGTGGTCCAACCACTCACAGGTAGTGGCGGCGGCGGTAATGGTGATCCCCCGTTCCCGCTCCTGAGCCATCCAATCCATCACCGCTGTACCCTCATGCACCTCTCCCATTTTATAAGTGCGTCCTGTATAAAAAAGGATACGCTCGGTGACAGTAGTCTTGCCGGCATCGATATGGGCTATGATCCCGATATTACGTATCTGTTGTAATGGAAAGGCTCTATCCATAGCCATCACCAGCGATAATGGGCAAAGGCCTTGTTGGCCTCGGCCATCCGATGGGTATCCTCCCGTTTTTTTATGGCGGCCCCTTGACCCCGCACGGCATCCTGAAGCTCCGCCGCCAGCTTCTCCGCCATAGATCTGCCCTGGCGCGACCGAACCGCCTGGATAAGCCAGCGCATCGCCAAGGAATCACGCCGGTCCGACCTGATCTCCACAGGTACCTGATAAGTAGCCCCACCCACCCGCCGCGCCTTGGTTTCCAAAATAGGGGTCACCCGCTTCAGGGCCTGCTCAAAAGTATCTAGGGGTGCTCGACCACCCTCTTCAGCGATCATATCAAAGGCCTGGTAAACTATCCGTTCCGCCAAAGCCTTTTTGCCGCTGACCATAAATTTATTAATAAACTTGGCCACTTCTACGCTATTATATTTTGGATCCGGAGATATTGACCTTCGGACTACTTTTCCACGTCTTGGCATACAAACCATCCCCTAAAGCTGTCAAAAAATGCAGACCGAAAATGGATCGGTCTGCCATCACCCCCCACCACCAACCCTGTTAGCTTCCTACCTTGGCTGAGGCCCGCTTGGTTCCATACAGGCTGCGTCCTTGGCGACGATCCACCACACCAGCGGTATCTAAAGCGCCCCGCACCACATGATAACGCACCCCCGGCAGGTCCTTCACTCGGCCACCCCGAATCAGCACCATGGAGTGCTCCTGCAGGGTATGACCTTCACCAGGTATATAGGCCGTTACCTCCATACCATTGGTTAACCGCACCCTGGCGATCTTACGCAGGGCAGAATTAGGCTTCTTGGGAGTCATGGTCTTAACCTGAGTACATACGCCCCGCTTTTGGGGAGCACCTTTACCCCGAACCCTCACGTTCTTTAAAGCATTAAAGACAAAACGTAACGCCGGAGCCTTGGTCTTTTTGACCAGCCTTCCCCGACCCTTGCGCACCAATTGGCTAATAGTAGGCAAATGACCTCCTAAGCTAAGTTTATAATTTAATACTATTTATGGAATATGTCAAGGAAAAATCGGCTTAGATTCCTCTTGTTGTTCCGGCATTACCGCCCGAGCCGGGATCAGCTTGCCGATGATGACGTTTTCTTTAAGCCCTAAGAGGTGATCTATGCTGCCATTGACCGACGCTTCCGCCAGAACCCTAGTCGTCTCTTGGAAAGAGGCCGCTGCTAGGAAACTATCGACATTCAGAGAGGCCTTGGTAACCCCTAAGAGAACAGTTTGAGCCGTGGCTGGCTCTCCACCCTCGGCCAGAACCTTTGCATTCATTTCCTCATAGGCAAAGCGATCCACCAGCTCACCTGGCAGCAAGGGGGTATCCCCAGGGGAATCCACCCGCACCTTGCGCAACATTTGTCTCACGATAACTTCAATATGCTTATCGTTGATATTAACCCCTTGAGAGCGATATACCTTCTGCACCTCCCCCACCAAATAGAGTTGCACCGCCTCCCTCCCCATGATGCGAAGGATATCCTGAGGATTGACTGGGCCCTCCGTAAGTTGATCCCCAGCCCGCACCGAAGCGCCTGGCTCGACGATAATGCGAGCTGCCGGTGGAGCAAAATACTCCCGCTCCTCTCGCTCTTCATAAAGTATAAACACTTGATTCTCTTCCACGGCCACCCGCCCCACCATTCTAGCTACTAGGGGAGTAGGTTCTACGGCCACGGGCAAACTTTCCCCCGTCTCAGAGTCCGTTTTTGCCTCGGCCAACACCGTTCCCACCTCCACCCAGTCGCCATCTTTTACCACCAATTGGTAACGTGGCGATAGACCATATCCCTCCCGATAGACCTCACTGCTTACTACTCGAATATGGCGGCCATCCTCGCCCGACAGAATCTCCACTACGCCGTCGATCTCGCTGATGATAGCCTGGCCTTTGGGGGCCCGAGCCTCAAATAGTTCCTCCACCCGAGGCAGACCGCTCGTGATATCTACCCCAGCCACCCCGCCAGTGTGGAAGGTACGCATGGTCAATTGGGTACCTGGCTCGCCAATGCTCTGAGCGGCAATAATGCCCACCGCCTCCCCTTTAGCAGCTAGGTGCCCTTTAGCCAAGTCCCGGCCATAGCAATAGCGACACAAGCCCCGCTTAGTTTGGCAAACAAGGGGAGAACGGACATAAACCTTGGTTATGCCAGCAGCGATGATTGCGGCTGCTTTGGCCTCATCTAGCTCCTCATTGTGCCCCGCTATAACTCGGCCACTTTGGGGATCGACCACCGGATTGACCACTATGCGGCCAATAATTCGCTCAATGAAAGGCTCTAAAAGGCTCATCTCTGGGGTGTCGGCCAACCAGATGCCAGTAGTGGTGCCACAATCCTCCTCCAGGACAATGACTTCCTGAGATACATCGATAAGGCGTCGGGTAAGATAGCCACTATCGGCGGTTCTCAGTGCGGTATCGGCCAATCCCTTGCGGGCACCATGGGTGGAGATAAAATACTCCAAAACGGTGAGCCCCTCACGAAAGCTAGATCTAATAGGTAGATCGATAATCTTGCCCGAGGGGTCGCTCATCAAGCCGCGCATTCCCGCCATTTGGCGAATCTGGGCGATATTACCCTTCGCCCCAGAACTGGCCATCATGTAGACAGACCCATAGCGATCCAGGGTGCCCGCTATAACGTCGCTCAAGGCATCTGTGGTCTCCGTCCACACCGCCACCGCCTTATTATAACGTTCCTCCTCAGTCATAAGGCCCCGTTGTAACTGACGTTCAATGGCCGAGATCTCAGCATCGGCTTTCGCCAGGAGAAGCTTCTTTTCATCCGGCACCTTAACGTCCTCAATGGCAATGGTAAACCCTGAACTGGTGGCATAATGGAAGCCCAAATCCTTGATGTCATCTACCAATTGAGCCGTACGCTGGCTGCCAAAGAGGCGGAAACAATCGGCCACAACCTGTTTGAGGACCTTTTTGTCCATTACTTCATTCCGGAAGCCCAGTTCCGAGGGCAAAACATCATTAAATAAGATCCGACCAACGCTGGTCTTGATGCGTTCCCCTCGACCGTCTCTGACCTCAATCTCCGCCTGAGCCTCCACAACGCCCAGGTAATAGACTAGTCTCGCCTCCTCAAAGCTACCGAATAGCTTCCCTTTCCCTTTAGCCCCCGGTTTCAAGAGGGTCAGATAATAACAACCCAGCACTATGTCCAAAGTAGGAGCCACAATGGGTTCCCCGGAACTCGGGGAGAGCATGTTTTTAGTGCTCAGCATTATCTGGCGAGCCTCTCTCACCGCCATTCGCGACAAAGGCACATGAACGGCCATCTGGTCACCATCGAAGTCAGCGTTGAAGGCGGTGCACACCAAGGGGTGAACTTGGATAGCACTGCCCTCTACCAGCACTGGCTCAAAAGCCTGAATGCCCAGACGATGCAGCGTGGGAGCGCGGTTGAGAAGGATCGGTCGATCTTTAATGACGTCCTCCAGAATATCCCAAACCTCGGGCCTAACCCGCTCCACGATGCGTTTAGCGCTCTTGATGTTGTGGGCCATGCCGGTAACGATAAGCCTATGCATCACATAAGGCTTAAAAAGCTCCAAGGCCATGCGTTTGGGCAAGCCACACTGATGTAATTTCAGTTCAGGCCCCACCACAATGACCGAACGACCGCTATAATCCACCCGCTTGCCCAAAAGGTTCTGTCGGAATCTTCACTGTTTACCGCGCAACATGTCGGAGAGGGACTTCAGCCGGTGGCTGGCCCCTCCCAAAACAGGCCGCCCACGGCGTCCGTTATCGATAAGGGAATCTACCGCCTCCTGCAACATTCGCTTTTCATTACGTTCGTTGTTATCGGGTGCCCCCAGCTCCATGTGTTTGCGCAGACGATTATTGCGGTTTATGACCCGGCGATAAAGGTCATTTAGATCGCTGGTGGCAAAACGCCCACCATCCAACTGCACCATAGGCCGCAGCTCGGGAGGCATAACGGGAAGGGAAGTGAAAAACATCCAATCCGGACGGTTGCCACTCTTACGAAGAGCCTCCACTACCCGTAACCTCTTTGCTCCCCGCTTTCGCCGCTGTCCCGAGATGGACACTACCTCTTGGTGAAGGGATTGGCGTAGATCCTCTAAGTTTAGGTTAGATAGTATCTCTAAGATGGCCTCGGCTCCCATGCCAGCCCTGAACACATCCTGGTATTTTTCTTTCAAGTCTCGATGTCGGGCCTCCGAGAGCAGGGTCATGGGACGCAATCCCTCTAATTCCTCCACCTTGACCTTAAGCTCCGCCTCTAAGCGCTCCTTTTCTTCGGCCAGGGTTCGCTGAAGTTTTATGATTTCTTCCCAGGTCTTTGCATGCTCAACCTCCGCTTCACCAGACCGGCTGGCCTTCGCCTCGGCTTCGGCCACCCGCTGCTGAGCCTCTTCATGAAGGGCCTGCAAGTGGTCGCTGGTAACCACGGTTCCGGCCTCCACCAACCTCCAGTCATCCAATCCCAGGTTTTCCTTAGCCTCCTGTCCCATCTCCGCCTTCAGCCTAGCCTCAAGGTTGGCGATTTGGCTCATGATCCCGTCCACAACCTGAGCCAGTCCCCCCTCCCTAGCTGCCTCTCTTTGGGCTAGCTCCTCTTCCAACCGCCTCTTCATCTCCCCCACCTCCGACTCTTTCCGAGCCACCTGGCGAAGGACATCCTCCTGCATTTCGGTCAGGACTTTTTGGCGGGCGGCTTCATCTACGGAAGTAATTATGAACTGGGCAAAATAGATCACACTCTCCAGATTGCGGGGAGAAACATCTAAAAGCAAGGCCAAACGGCTGGGGGTTCCCTTGACAAACCAGATGTGGCCTACTGGCGCGGCTAGCTCAATATGACCCATACGCTCACGGCGCACTTTAGAACGTGCCACCTCAACGCCACATTTATCGCAGATGACACCTTTATACCGTATACGCTTATACTTGCCGCAGTAGCACTCAAAATCTTTGGTAGGGCCAAAGATCTTCTCATCGAAGAGACCCTCTTTCTCCGGCTTCAGGGTACGATAATTGATGGTCTCTGCCTTAGTTACCTCACCGTAGGACCAGCCACGAATCTGCTCCGGAGAAGCCAAAGAGATGCGCACAGCGTTAAAATCGTTAACCTCTAACACCCTAGCTAAACCTCCTCAAAGCCTGTCAAGTTGATGCCGAGGTCAGGCATTTCAACAGTGGAATCTTCAGGCAAAGTTACCTTCTGCTCCTCTTCGTTTAGTACCTCCACGGCCAAACCTAGGCTTTGTAGTTCCTTAACTAACACCTTAAAGGATTCGGGAATCCCAGGTTCTTGAATATCCTCCCCCTTGAGGATAGCTTCATAAGTCTTGACCCGCCCCACCACGTCATCGGATTTGACAGTGAGGAACTCCTGAAGGTTATGGGCTGCTCCGTAGGCTTCTAGAGCCCAAACCTCCATCTCACCAAAGCGCTGGCCCCCGAATTGGGCCTTGCCTCCTAATGGCTGCTGGGTGATAAGGGAATAAGGTCCGGTGGAACGGGCATGAACCTTATCCTCCACCAGGTGAACCAGCTTCATCATATAGATATAGCCTATAGTTACCGACTGATCAAAAGGCTCGCCAGTACGTCCATCATAAAGGGTCATTTTGCCGTAGATGGGTGGAGCTAATCCCTTCTCCTGGCTCAATCTTTCCACCAAAGCCTCAAGTTCTTGGTCATTAAGGTGATCATTGGCCTCCCCAAGCTCCGCCAACCACAGACGGAGACAAGCTCGTTTGGCCTCACCTCCGAAGCTATCGCCGAAGATGCGCTCACCGTCATAACCCCGCTCCATCAACCAAGCCAGAGCTAATTCCCTATTGAAACGGAGGCTCCCAGCACCACTATCGGGCTCAAATTGGACGGCTCCCGCCCGCTGGGCGATCCAGGCACGGGCCAAAGCATCCTCGATGGCCTGGCCATCGGCCCCATCAAAAACGGGGGAGAGAACTTTGAAACCTAAGGATTGAGCGGCCCACCCCAAATGGGTCTCTAACACCTGACCCAGGTTCATGCGGGAGGGAACCCCGATGGGGTTAAGAATTATCTCTATGGGAGTGCCATCGGCCAAATAAGGCATGTCCTCTACGGGAAGAATGCGGGACACCACCCCCTTATTACCATGACGCCCTGCCGTTTTGTCCCCTTCGGCGATCTTCCGCCTTTGAGCTACATAGACCCGCACTAACTGGTTAACCCCAGGAGGCAATTCACTATGGTTATCCCGAGAAAAGACCTTAACATCGATAACCTTACCCCGCTCGCCATGGGGGACACGAAGGGAGGTGTCCTTCACTTCTCGAGCCTTCTCGCCAAAGATGGCCCGTAACAGTTTCTCCTCGGCGCTAAGTTCCGTCTCCCCTTTAGGGGTTATTTTGCCGACCAGAATGTCTCCCGGCTCCACTTCAGCTCCCACCCGTATGATGCCGTATTCGTCCAGATTCCGCAGTGACTCCTCCCCCACGTTGGGAATATCCCGGGTGATCTCTTCGGGGCCTAGTTTAGTATCCCTAGCTTCTACCTCATGTTTTTCAATATGGATGGAGGTGAATTTGTCATCTCGAATAATGCTCTCGCTGATGACCACCGCATCTTCGAAATTGTAGCCCTCCCAACTCATGAAAGCGCAGAGTACGTTTTGGCCCAAAGCCAATTCTCCGTTCTCAGTGGAGGAGCTATCGGCCAGGAGTTGCCCTTTCTTTAAGAGATCCCCTTTACTCACCACCGGATGTTGGCTGATGCAGGTGCCCTGGTTGCTGCGTACAAATTTCATCAATGGGTAATCTCGTTCCCCACCATCCCTCTCCTTAACCAGGATGGAGTCGCCAGTTACCGAAACCACCTCGCCATCCTCTTGAGCCAAGACCACCTGACCACTGTCGTAGGCCGCGCGGCGCTCCATGCCCGTCCCCACCAAAGGCGCCTCAGGCTTGAGGAGAGTCACCGCCTGACGCTGCATATTAGAACCCATCAAGGCCCGGTTAGCATCGTCGTGCTCCAAGAAAGGGATGAGAGACGTGGCCACACTCACGATCTGCTTGGGCGATACATCCATAAAGTCCACCCTCGCCGGCGACTCCATAACGAACTGAGAACGAAATCTTGCCTCTACCTTTTCGTCGACGAATTGATTCTGAACATCAAGTCGCGAGTTAGCCTGGGCGATGACATAGCCTTCCTCTCTGTCGGCGGGCAGATATTCCACCTCATCAGAAACGTAGGGCTTGATTTTGACGATTGTCGAAGGCAAGCTGGCCAATTTTTCGGCAACCTCTGGGCTGGCCTCGGTGTCCTCTGGAAATAGAACACCGTCTACGGTCACTGACTCCGCCAACGTCCTACCTAACAACTGGGGAGAATGGCTTTCCAACTCCTTGATTACTCTACGATAAGGGGTCTCAATAAAGCCGTATTCATTGATCTTGGCGTAAGTAGCTAAAGAACCGATGAGGCCGATGTTGGGCCCCTCGGGGGTCTCAATGGGGCAGATACGTCCATAGTGGGAATGGTGAACATCACGCACCTCAAATCCGGCCCGCTCCCTAGAAAGCCCACCTGGCCCCAAAGCAGAGAGGCGCCGCTTGTGGGTCAACTCTGCCAAAGGATTGGTCTGATCCATGAACTGGGAGAGCTGGGAGCTGCCAAAGAACTCCCTCATGGCCGCCACCACCGGCCGAATATTGATAAGGGAGCTAGGGGTGGCCGTCTCAGGGTCGGTAATGCTCATCCGTTCCCGAACCACCCGCTCGATGCGAAGAAGGCCGATGCGGAATTGGTTCTGAATGAGCTCCCCCACCGCCCTTACGCGGCGATTGCCCAGATGATCAATATCATCTGGGGCACCAGTACCATTATTGATCAGGATTATCTGGCGGGCTATGGCCAACAAATCATCTTTGGTCAGAACCCGCTGGGTCAGCGATACATCCAAACCCAAGCGCTTGTTCAGCTTATAACGACCCACCCTTCCCAAATCATAGCGCCGAGGATTGAAGAAGAGGGCATTGATCAATGCCCGGGCATTTTCCAAGTTGGGAGGATCGCCTGGGCGTAGACGGCGATAAAATTCGACCAGGGCCTCCCCCTCGCTTCTAACCAAGGGG
Source organism: Chloroflexota bacterium (assembly GCA_016210705.1). Taxonomy (GTDB): domain Bacteria; phylum Chloroflexota; class Dehalococcoidia; order JACQTR01; family JACQTR01; genus JACQTR01. The sequence continues at coordinate 19,332 of JACQTR010000115.1, forward strand.
TCGCGCTCCATGGTGGCCTTTATATAATCGTGTTCCGAAGAAAGATTCACATCCCGAAACAAGTCCCAAAGCTCATCATCGCTGCCATAGCCAACCGCTCGGAGCAATGTGGTAATGGGTATCTTACGCTTCCGGTCTACCTTTACCGAGACGACATCCCGGTTGCTAGTCTCGAACTCTAGCCAAGCACCTCGAGCGGGAATGAGCTTTGCAAAACATAACCCCCGACCGCTGGTCGCGTCTTCCTCAACCGTGAAATAGACCCCAGGGGAGCGCACCAGCTGGCTTACTACCACGCGCTCAGCACCGTTGATAATAAAGGTCCCCCTGATGGTCATGAGAGGGAAATCCCCCATAAAGAGGTCCTGCTCTTTGACCTCCCCCGTCTCCTTAATCACCAAATGCACCTTCACCCAAAGGGGAGCGGAATAGCTCATATCCCACTGCAAACACTCCTCTTCGGAGTATTTAGGCTGGCGAAACTCATAATCCAAGAGGCGGAGCTCCATCCTGGTTCCACTGAAATCCTGGATAGGAGAGATCTCATCGAAGAGCTCGCGCAAACCCTCCTCCTGAAACCAGCGATAGGAATTAAGTTGAACCTCAATAAGGTTGGGGAGATCTAAAACGTCGGCGATTTTGGCATAGGATTTCCTGCCAATACCGTTTTTTGTGAGTGATGTAACCGGAGATACGGCTAAAACCATAGTATCGAACCTCTCAAGAAGAAATCAAAAGGGTAAAAAACCATATATTGAGGAAATTATTCCCGTCCCAATGAAAAGGAAAAGAAGGAAGATAGTAATTTTGGAGGAATTAACATCGTGAGTATAAATCCTAACATACCGACATTTATTTGTCAATAGCAAAATAGCAAATAGCGAGGGTTAGCGTAATAATACGCAGAAAGCGGAACCTTTCACCTGACAATATACTCCCCTTCTCCAGGGCCTCGGGATACCATCATAACTCGGCCCTCTTTTTCCAGCTTGGCCAAGTGAGCCAAGATCTGGCCTTGGGCGGCCGTCTTGAGACGGCTGTGAAGTTCGGGATAAATCTCCGCCAACAACTCCTTCACCGTTCTTTTCCCTTGTCCCAGGCAAGCCAGTATCTGTTGTTCCCGCTCGATCCGATGCTTAATAAGCTCTTCTAGTTTTCTATGAGGCACCCGAATCAGGGGGCCATGGCCGGGACACATTAATTGCATGGGATAGGTTAACAAACGATGCAATGAATTCAGGTATTGCGCCATATCCCCGCTGGGGGGGGGAGGAATAGCGGTTGTGCCTGTACCCAAGACAGTGTCCCCAGAGAAGAGGATGCCACCCTCCCCCAAATAGATGCATATGTGGCCCGGACTGTGACCGGGGGTGTGCACTATCTCCAACTCCAACCCTCCCAAGCGAAGGCGCGCTCCATCCTCCACCACCTCATCCACCGGGATGGACAGTGCTTTATTGGCTTTAGCGATATCCTTGGGGTGCGCCACCACTTTGGCACCGGTTTCCCTCCTAATCTTGTCTACACCACCCAGATGATCGGCGTGAGCGTGGGTAATGATGATATAGGCCAATCGCAGGTCACCCAGGCCCTTCAGGTAATCCAGCCGAACTTTCACCTGCTCCGCGTCTTTATAGCCAGCATCGATAAGGGCACCAACCTGACCTATCACTAAATAGACATTGGGGCCTGGCACCGGTATATAAGTTGGGCTGGGAAGAGGTATGAAATGAACCTGGTGGGCGATCTCCATCTTGGCCTCCCTTTTCGAGTTACAGACAAAATATCACGAGCATAAGGTCGCAGCGTAAAACAAACTTCAACGACGCGAGAACATACGGCAGAAGAATTGGACTAAACGCCTCGGATTGCGAACCACCCGCTGCCACCTAGCCGAAGTAGGAATATGACCAGCCAGCTCTTTAATTGGAACCCATGCCCTCTCTCTTAAAGGCTCACCATGGGCGAAACAGCATACTTCCACGGGCAGGGCAGCTAATTTCTGTAATGAAGTCTCATATCGATCCCGTTCCTCAAGATGAACTAGGGGACGATGGAGACGATGGCCTCCGTTGAGGATGACATCGCCCGGAAATAGGGCCTTCTTTTCCAACAAATAGAGCGCAATGCTGCCTGGAGTGTGACCTGGGGTGTGGATAACGCGAAGCCCACCGAGGCAGGGAAGTAGTTCGCCGTCCTCCACTACTAAGTCCACTTTGGTCGAAGCCTTAGGAAATAGTCTGCTACGATGCACTCTCATGGGAGGAAGAAGAATAGACCCGTTTTCGCCATTGCGATGAACATCCCCGCTATGGGCCACTACCAGGGCCCCGGTCAATGCTTGGAGTTCAGAGGCACTACCGGCATGATCGGGATGGTTATGAGTGATGAAGATCCACTTCAGCTCCTGGGGTTGCCGTCCAATGCTTTGAATATAGCCAAGTATGGCCTTGGTATTGCCACGCCAGCCAGTATCAATGACTGCCAACTCTCTTTCCACCAGAAGATAGATGTTACAACCTCTTACCCTCTCCAAGCGATGAACTCCAGGAATAAACTCCACAATAATCAGCTCCGCTAACGGCGATGAGAAAAAGAATAAGGGAGGGATGGTCTAAGAATAAGGCCTTCCTGCTTCCAGGTCGATGGTGCCGCTCTTACCGCCACTCTTCTTCACCAAACGTATGCCTTCTATACGCATTTGAGGGTCATAGGGCTTGCACATATCATAGATCGTCAAAGCGGCTACGGCTATTGCGGTGAGGGCCTCCATCTCCATGCCTGTCTTTCCTTCCCCCTTCACCGTTGCCGTGATTTCAACCGCTTTTAGCTCCTTGTTAAGGGCAAGGTCCACGGCCACATCGGTCAGAAGAAGAGGGTGACATAGGGGCAAAAGATGAGGGGTTTCCTTGGCTGCCCGGATCCCCGCCACTTGAGCTACTGCTAAGACGTCTCCTTTAGCCACTTGCCCGCTGCGGATTAGCTCCAAAGTGTCCGACTTCATGACGACACTGCCTTTGGCCTGGGCTACCCTATATGTAACGGGCTTTTCCGTTACGTCCACCATGCGCGCCCTAATCCGAGGGTCTCCTTCTTTCATCCTATCAACCACCAACTCGAGACATGGCTATGCAGGATGAATCCTCTAACCCTAGACGATGGCCCTCGGGCTTGGCAGCTACTGCCTCTTGGATAAGCCTAATCAAATCTTCCTTGGTCGCCCCATTGCGCAAAGGCTGGCGCAGATCGATCTCAGCATCCGACGCCAAGCAAGGGCGCAATTGTCCGTTGGCGGTAAGGCGCAAGCGATTACACCCGGAACAGAAACTCTCGCTCAAAGGGCCGATAAAACCGATGGTGCCTCGGGCACCAGACAGACGGTAATACTTGGCGGGGCCAGCCCCCGCCTCAGTAAAGCAGGGCTCTAGGGCTCCCAAGACCTCTATTCGTTTTTTTACCTCTGCTATCGGCACAAATCCTAAATCCGTCGTTTCAAAGGGCATGAGCTCGATGAAGCGCACATGCCAGCCTTCATCTACCGTCATGTTGGCAAAGTCAAAAAGCTCGTCATCGTTGACATCTCGCATAATTACCGTATTAAGCTTAATGGGGGATAACCCAACGCTCCGCGCTGCATCAATGCCGGCCAGCACCTCGTCCAAAGAGCCCCATCGGGTTATTTGGCTAAAGCGTTCTGGGCGTAGGGTATCTAAGCTGACGTTAACCCGCCTTAACCCCGCCTCTTTGAGGGAAGGGGCAGCTTCGGAGAGAAGCAGGCCATTGGTAGTAAGAGAGATATCATCTATGCCGGGGATGGAAGCCAACATGGCCACCAGGTCGATTAACCCCCGTCGGGCCAAAGGCTCACCTCCAGTGAGGCGAACCTTAGAAATGCCCAGAGTGGCCGCCGCCTCCACAATAATCTTGATCTCCTCATAGCTCAACATGGACTCACGAGGCATCAAAGATATGCCCTGGGGAGGCATACAATAAATGCAGCGCAGGTTGCAGCGGTCGGTTACCGAGATACGAAGGTAGTTGATAGGCCGTTGAAAGAAATCGGTGAGCCCAGTCATAGAACTAAACCAATTATACAGCGAAGAGGGCCTAGTGCAAAGTATTAGTCAAACTAAGGCAAATTGACCGATCTCCGGGACAAGTCCTGCTGGCATATCATTCCACAGCCGGCCGTCGAGGATCCGACCTTGGGCCTTCCGTTTAGGTCCTCCCCACTGCTTGAAGAAAAAAGCAACACCTGTCCTGAGGCACTGATCCCTGATCTGGCGCACCCAGGCTGGGTCCATCGGGCGAGCCAAAGGGCCAGATTCGCCACCTACCGCAACCCAGTGGATTCCCTCTAGCGGAAGGTTTTGTATCGGCCCCAAGAGTGGCTCCAGCGAAAGGAACCTGACTGTGGCTGGCACCTTGAGCAAATCCGCTATTCGCCATACGTAGTCGGCGTTTTCGACAGTGACGCCAGCCCACACGTTGCTTGGCCACGGCAAATCAGGTGCTAACTCAGCTAGGCGTTTTGAGCGTTTAGTGAGTATCTGAAATGTGTGGTTGCTTGATGTCACCATCACATCGAACACCTTCTCAATAAACGAGAACGGCACTTCTTCATGGAAAAGGTCACTCATCGAGTTGACGAATACGAAGCGTGACCTCTTCCATTTACGAGGTAAGCTCAGAACATCGTGATGTTGGGTCACGGCAAAGCCATAGCGGTACTTCACCTGCCCCATCATTTGAAGTCGCCAGGCGAGGCGTTCCGCGTAGCAATGCTTGCAGCCCGGGCTGACCTTGGTGCATCCGGTGACCGGGTTCCAAGTAGCATTAGTC